>CAYSIU010000199.1:0-5639 GCA_964431095.1 uncultured Chitinophaga sp.
CATGACCGTCGCGAAGACAGGAGACCCGAAAGAAGAGTTGGGGGAAGAGACAGGAGGAATTAAATAAGTTACAAGCCAGGGGCGGCAGTAACAATAAACAGAAAATTTAATTGCTATAAGTACAGGGCATACAGCTCACGGCTAATAGCTCAAAGCTTAAGAAATGTTACAACCGAAAAGAACAAAGCACAGGAAAATGCAGAAGGGCCGGATGAAAGGCAATGCAAAAAGAGGCACCACACTTGCTTTTGGTTCCTATGGATTGAAGGCCCTGGAACAGCACTGGCTTACGGACCGGCAGATCGAAGCAGCCCGGCAGGCCGTGACCCGTGAAATGAAAAGGGAAGGGTATGTGTGGATCCGCATTTTTCCTGATAAACCCATCACCCGCAAACCTTTGGAAGTAAGGATGGGTAAGGGTAAAGGTAACCTGGAGTTCTGGGCAGCCGTGGTGAAACCCGGGCGGATTCTTTTTGAAGTGGACGGAGTGAGTGAGCAGGTGGCACGGGCATCCCTGTTGCTGGCAGCCGGCAAGCTCCCGATCAAAACAAAATTTGTGGTTCGGCATGATGTAACCACTTCGTAATATTTTAAAACTGTAAACGGATGTCAAAGAAAGCTGATTTTGTAAAAAGCATACATGGAATGAATGAGCAGGACCTGAGGGCAAGGCTCGAGGAAGATAAACAACGGCTGAAGAAATTGCAGTTTGCACATGCGATATCACCGCTGGAGAACCCTATGACCATTCGTTCCCTGCGACGGGATATTGCCAGGTTGATCACCGAATTGAAATTAAAACAACAACAGGCTTAAAAATGGAAGCAAGAAATTTAAGGAAAACAAGGATCGGGGTCGTGACCAGTAACAAAATGGCCAAAACCATTACCGTGGCCGTGGAGAGAAAGGTAAAGCACCCGATCTATGGTAAGTTCGTAAAAAAAACCTCAAAGTTCCATGCACATGATGATAAAAATGAATGCAGTATTGGGGATGTGGTGAAGATTATGGAAACCCGGCCGCTCAGCAAGTCTAAGCGGTGGAGACTCGTGGAAGTGGTGGAGAAAGTGAAGTAGGGAAAGCTAAGCGCCACAGGCCAGGGGTTTCGGGACGTCATAAAAATAAGAACCGATTTGTTTTAATTGCTATAAGCTCGCTGATCGCAGCTGATAGCCAAAAGCTTTAAAAAAATGATTCAGCAGGAAAGCCGGTTAAATGTAGCGGATAACAGTGGTGCCAAGGAAGTGCTTTGTATCCGTGTACTCGGCAACAGCGGCCAGCGTTATGCCCGGATAGGCGATACCATTGTGGTAAGTGTAAAAGATGCATTACCTGCCGGCGGCATTAAGAAAGGAACGGTGGCCAAAGCAGTGATCGTGCGCACCACCAACAAACTACGCCGGAAGGATGGTTCTTATATCCGTTTTGATGATAATGCCGTTGTGATATTGAACCAGGCTGACGAACCCCGTGGAACCCGGATCTTCGGGCCGGTAGCCAGGGAATTGCGTGATAAGGGCTATATGAAGATCATTTCACTGGCACCTGAAGTATTATAATAAGATAAGAAAGGAAAAGGGTTGAACCCGTTAATGAAATATAACATGAAAACAACAAGCAGACCTAAGTACAATATCCGGAAGGGAGATAGTGTGGTGATCATTGCCGGCAATGATAAAGACCTCGCAAAACCCCGTACCGTAAAACAGGTGCTGGTAGATGAGGCAAAAGTGATTGTGGAAGGGGCCAATATGGTCACCCGTCACAGCAAGCCCAGTGCCCGGAACACCCGGGGTGGCATTATTAAAAAAGAAGCGCCCATTCATATCAGCAATGTAATGTTGTGGGATCCCGCCCAGAAAACCGGGGCGAGAGTAAGAAGAGAAAGAAAAGAGGGCAGGCTGGTAAGAGAATTCAAAGAAAAAAAATCACCGGGAGGTAAAGCATAATGAGCACAAAAGGATATATGCCAAGATTGGCGGATAAGTACAGGAAAGAAGTTGTTCCTGCTCTGGTAAAAAAATTTGGTTACAGATCCGTGATGCAGGCGCCCAAACTGGAGAAGATCTGCCTGAACCGCGGAGTCAACGGCGCCGTGTCCGATAAAAAACTGGTGGATATCGCCGTAGACGAGCTGACAACCATCACCGGCCAGAAAGCGGTGTCAACTATTTCCAGGAAAGACATTTCCAACTTCAAACTTCGCAAACACATGCCCATCGGGGCAAGGGTGACACTGAGGGGTGAGAAAATGTATGAGTTCTTTGATCGCCTGATCGCGGTGGCATTACCCCGGGTCCGGGATTTTAAAGGAGTGAATGAAAAAGCTTTTGACGGGAGAGGGAACTATACACTGGGGGTGACCGAGCAGATCATTTTCCCCGAAATCGATATTGATAAGGTCAATAAGATCACCGGGCTTGATATCACATTTGTTACCACGGCCAAAAGCGACGAAGAAGCCTATGAACTATTGAAGGAATTAGGAATGCCGTTCAGGAATACAAAAAGTAATTAAATCATAGTTCCCTTGGGAACGGTGGTTGGAATTTTAATTGTTGAAAATTTAAACACATTATGGCTAAAACATCAGTAAAAGCCAGGCAGCGGAAAAAGGAAAGAATGGTTGCGAAGTACGCAGCCAAAAGAGAAGAACTGAAGAAGGCCGGCAATTGGAAAGCACTGGATGAACTTCCAAAGAATTCCTCCAGGGTAAGGTTGAAGAACCGTTGCCAGTTGTCGGGCCGTCCCAAAGGCTATATCCGCTACTTTGGCATTTCCAGGATCGCTCTTCGCGATATGGCGTTAAACGGGAAAATTCCCGGGCTGAAAAAGGCAAGCTGGTAGCCAGCACCTGTCCCCAAAGGGGATCAGGAAGTTCTTTTGATTAAAAATTAAAAAATCAACACTCTCCCTTTGGAGAGTTGGAGGGTAAAAATATGGTAACAGATCCTATAGCAGATTTCCTGACCAGAATCCGTAATGCACAGATGGCCGGGCACCGCCTTGTAGAGATACCTGCATCGAATCTCAAGAAACGGATGACAGAGATCCTCTATAACCAGGGCTATATTCTGAAATACAAATTTGAGGACGATAGCCGGCAGGGCGTCATCAAGATCGCTTTGAAATATGATCCGCAGACCCGTCAGCCTGCGATCCGAAGTATGGAAAGGATCAGTCGCCCCGGGTTGCGCCAATATGCAAAACCGGCTGAATTCCGCCGGGTGAAAAATGGCCTGGGGGTTGCTATTGTATCCACTTCCAAAGGAGTGATGACGGACAAGGAAGCAAAAGCCAATAACGTGGGCGGTGAAGTGCTCTGTTATGTGTACTGAGCCCTGCTGACGCTAAAAGTAGTAATGGAAAAATGTTGCTGCGGGTTGGAGAAACCGGGCACCATGAATGAAAAAAAGGATAAACTTAAAATAATTCTCATGTCACGTATAGGTAGAAAACCGGTAGCCATTCCTGAAGGAGTTACTGTTACGGTGGGAAAGGACAATGTCGTATCAGTAAAAGGCAAAAAAGGTGAGTTGAAGCAGGCTATTGACCGTGATATCACGGTGGAAGTAAAAGATAACCAGGTTCGGTTCGGACGCCCTACCGACCAGATCCGTCATCGTGCTTTACATGGTATGTACCGTGCCCTTATTAACAATATGGTAAAAGGCGTAACAACCGGTTATGAAAAGAAACTGGAATTGATCGGGGTGGGTTTCAAGGCGGCTAACCAGGGCAACGTACTGGACCTGACGCTGGGTTTTTCGCATAATATCATTTTCGAAGTACCCAAAGAATTGAAGGTCGCCACGCAGCAGGAAAAGGGTCAAAACCCGGTTATCATTCTGGAAGGTTACGACAGGCAATTGATCGGCCAGGTGGCTGCCAAGTTGCGCAGTCTCCGTAAACCAGAACCGTATAAGGGCAAGGGTATCCGTTATGTAGGTGAAGTGGTTCGTAAAAAGGCTGGTAAGGCTGCTGGTAAATAGGATCGGGAGTTCGAAGTCTTGACAAATAAAAAAATCCCTGGGAACAGGAAAAAATAAAAAGAGATGAACGCAAAAGCTAAAACAGCAAGAAGACAAAGGATCCGCTATAATATTCGCAGGAAAGTGAGCGGAACCACTGCAACGCCGCGTCTTTCGGTATTCAGGAGCAATACCGAAACCTATGCGCAGCTGATTGATGATACGAAAGGAGTTACGATCGCTTCGGCGTCTACCAGGGACAAAGACATCCAGGCACAGAAAGGCAACAAGACAGAGAAAAGCAAACTGGTAGGCGCTGCCATTGCACGCAAAGCCGTGGACCTGGGTGTAAAAGAAGTGATATTTGACAGGGGAGGTTATTTATATCATGGCCGCGTGAAGTCGCTTGCCGATGGAGCAAGAGAGGCTGGTCTTAAATTCTAATTATAACTTTTAATCTCAAGAATAAATGTCAAAATTTAATGTAAACAGGGTAAAACCCGGCGACCTCGAATTGAAGGACAAGGTGGTTGCTATTAACCGCGTTGTGAAAACCACGAAAGGCGGGCGCTCGTTCAGTTTCTCGGCGTTGGTGGTGGTGGGAAATGAAAACGGGGTAGTGGGGCATGGCCTCGGTAAGGCCAAGGAAGTGCAGGAAGCCATCACCAAGGGCATTGAAGATGCCAAAAAGAACCTGATTAAAGTTCCGGTGATGAAGGGCACCATCCCTCATGACCAGTGGGCTAAAGAAGGCGCCGCGAAAGTATTGATCAAACCTGCAGCCCATGGTACCGGCGTGATTGCCGGAGGCAGCATGCGTGCCGTTTTGGAAGCTGCCGGTGTAACCGACGTATTGGCAAAATCGCTGGGTTCTCCCAATCCCCATAATGTTGTAAAAGCCACTTTTAAGGCATTAGCCCTGCTTCGTGAACCGATCAGTGTGGCAAAAACAAGATCATTGGGTTTGAAAAAAGTATTTAATGGGTAAAACAGGCGACAGTTCATTGCAGCGATACAAAAAATTTATATGAAGAAAATAAGGATCACATTGGTGAAGAGCCCGATAGACCGGCCGGAGCGCCAGAAACTGACGCTGAGAGCCCTGGGTTTGATTAAGACCAATACCAGCAGGGAAGTAGAAGCGACAGCACAGGTACTGGGTATGGTACGTAAAGTAAACCACCTGGTAAAAGTGGAGGAAGTATAACAGGAAGAAGTTCAATTGGGAAATTTTGAATTTGCAATTCCCCGATTCACCGATTCCAAAATTTCAAAATCAAGGAAAATGAAATTACATCAGCTCAGACCTGCGAAAGGTTCGTTGCATAAGGAAAAGCGTTTGGGACGTGGAGAAGGTTCCGGTCACGGAGGTACTTCCACGAAAGGAAATAAAGGTCAACAAAGTCGTACAGGTTATAAACGTAAGATGGCACACGAAGGTGGCCAGATGCCGATCCAGCGCCGTATCCCCAAACGTGGATTCAATAACCCGCACCGGGTGGCTTATAAAGTGTTCAATATTGGCCAGGCAGGTCAATTGGCGGAAAAATACAATATCAAAGAATTTTCACTGGAGAATCTTTATATCAATGGCCTGGTAAGTCAGACCGATAAAGTGAAAATACTGGGCAACGGAGAGTTGAAAGGCAAACTCAGTTTTAAAGTGAA
>CAYSIU010000200.1:0-5620 GCA_964431095.1 uncultured Chitinophaga sp.
CCTGTTTCAGTTGCGACGTCTGGCTCACCGAAACTTTTGCAGAAAACCCGAAATAAGGATGATGTTCGAGTATCTGTGAACGTACTATGGGTAATGAAAAGGAAGGGCCCGGATGCAGGATCCAGGTGGAATCTTTCAGAGGTCTTTTTGAGACTGAAAGAATGGCCGGCACTGCGTTAAAAGAATCTTTCGGCGGGGCAGAATCTTTTTGCAGCATTGAATCACGGGCTGGTAATTTCAAAGAATCTGCCGGAGTTTGTGCTCCAACAATTCCCGCGGGTAACCAGCAACAGGATAAAAAAAGGAGAAACTTTTTCAAGTAGTAAGATTCTTAGGCAAAAGTATTGAACTGGTCACTAAGGTCTCCAACCTTTAAGGGTTGGAAACTGTTCTCGGCACCTTAAAAGTAATTGACAAACCCGAAGTGGATCTTGGATTGCCGGAGGTTCAATTGGGTGTCGTTTCTCTTGCCGACCGCCCATGCGAGGTTAAAAATACCGGCTTTTGTTTCAAAGGCCAGTCCCAACCCGGCGCTGATATACGTATAATTGGTTTTTATATCACGGCTGTTGTTCCTTCCCCAGCCCCCGTCCGTCAGTGCGTAGAAAAAAGAGTTTTGCCCTACCAGGTAATGGAACTCGATCGTGGCAATGACAAAATGCGAAAGGTATTGGCTTTCTTCATCAAATCCCCGGAGTAATTTATATCCCCCCACCTGGAACAGTTCGTTCCGGAAAATTGTACCGCTCTGGAACATTCCCGCATTCAGTGCCGTTTTCACCGTGCTTCGCTTGTCTCCCAACGGAAAGTATTTTGCCGCCATCAGCCTGGCACGTAGCTGATAAGTCTTCATCTTCACGGTATCATACAACCGGCTGAAATCAAAGGAAGGATCGTTGGGATCTTTCAGTGACGCTATCTCATTATTTTTTTTGAGTCGCTTTGTACCGATGGCCGTAATGATGCGAAATTCATTTCCTTTTCTGGGGTTAAGACGATAATCGGTTTTGTTCAGTTCATAATCCACGCCCACATTAAACGAGCTCACATCCCCGATATCGGGCAGTCTTCGCGTCTGGATGATCTGTGCTGCATTGATCCCGCCCGAGCTGACGATTGTCTGGAACCGCTGGACAAACAGTTTACCCCCCTGGTAGGCGTTCAACGAATATTGCAGACCCAGTTGCAGGTTGATATTCACGTAGCTGCTGTCCTTCCGGAGTATATCAAAATTGAAATCCACTCCCACCGGCGAATGAAATAAATATGGGTATTGGAACAAAAGATTCAGTCGCGGTGATCTTACCTGTACCTGCTGCCAGTTCAGCCCGATGATTTCACCCGCACCCAGCGCATTTTTTAAAAAGATGTTCGCTTCACCGGTTAACAACAATTTTTTTGACGATAACTGATCGTTATTGGGTAAGAGCCCTATCAGCACATTTACCTGGCTGCTCTTTTTTTGTTTCAGGTACAGATTCAGTACAGCGCCGGTAGCCAGCATACTGATGTCAAAGGGTTTTTCCTGTTCCACGTAAGTAAGCTCTTTTATTTTTTTATTGACATTCACCAGTTTTTCCTGGCTGTAAATACTGCCGTTGGGAATTTCAAGATAGCGCTGCAGGTAGTCATTGGAGATCTTTGCATTCCCGTAAACCCGGATGCTGTCGATGGTATACTGCGGCCCTTTTTCCACCTTTAATATTGCCGATACCATTCCGGCCGAATCAGGTTCCGCGGCAACTTTTTCGTTATCCAGCACCAGGCTATCGAGAAATACCCGGCCAAATGGATAACCCGTGTTCTCCAGATGATTCAGAATTTTTTCCTGCCATAGGTGTACCTGGTTAAAATCCATTGGTTTCCCGGTAAATAGTTTATCGCGCCATCCAACTGCATTCAAAATAGCCGGCTCGATATTTTTAGTATCCAATCGCGCCCACCGGTACAATTCCCCGACAAATAAAAGCATGCGGGCTGACAGCGAATCATAGTGCAGGCTGTCAATAGAAGCAGTGACATACCCTTTCGCCTGCAGGGAACCCGGCAATTGATTAATGTATGTTGCACAGGTGAACCGGGAGGAGAACTCTGTTTGCAAGCCCAGCCGGGATAGGATGGCAGTGCTGTCTTTATCCGGGCACCGGATATAGAGTTTGTAATTGTTTTGAGCAGCACTGTGTAAAACCTGCAGCAAAAAAACTACAGCCGATATTTGCAGTCTGGGTTTTCGCATCGGGCTTTTCGCGGGGATATCAGGAGCTAAATTATTCATTAAATCACAAATCGTTTTGGCGGGAATTTACATCCATATACCTTTCTGCAGGCAGGCTTGCCATTATTGCAATTTTCATTTTGCTGTATCCCTCAAGCAAAAGGATGAATTGTTGGTTGCCCTGCTGAAAGAAACAGAGCTCAGTAAAAATTACCTGGGTGGCGAGACCATTGAAACTATTTATTTTGGCGGAGGAACTCCTTCTTTATTGTCTATCGGCGACCTGCAATCGTTGCTCGAAAAGATCCTGCAAATGCATCCAACAACCGCCGAACCGGAGATCACCCTCGAGGTAAACCCGGATGATATTACTGCGGAAATGTTACAGGGCTGGAAAGAAACAGGATGTAACCGCCTGAGCATCGGGATACAAAGTTTCTTTGATGAAGACCTGCAATGGATGAACCGCGCACACGATGCCGGGCAGGCAGCGGGCAGTTTGCAATTGGCCATTCAGTATTTTGAAAACATATCGATCGACCTGATCTATGGAATGCCGCAATTGACCGATGAAAAATGGCAACACAATGTAACCACAGCCGTTTCATACGGTATACCGCATCTTTCCTGTTATGCCCTCACCGTAGAACCCAAAACCCCGCTGGACAAAATGATACGCCAGCATAAAACTGCCAACACCGACGCGGTTCAACAGGCCCGCCAATTCTTACTGTTGATGGAATGGCTCGATGCGGCGGGGTTTGAGCATTATGAGATCTCGAATTTTGCGAGGCCCGGCCGACGTAGCCGTCATAATTCATCTTATTGGGAAAGGAAAAGATACATTGGCATCGGACCTTCTGCTCATTCATTCAACGGCGACGAAAGGCAGTGGAATATATCTAACAATACTATCTATATCAGTTCCCTGGAAAAAGGAGAAATACCTTTTCAGAAAGAGACCCTGACAGCTACTCAAAAGTTGAATGAGTATATCATGACCTCCCTGCGAACCATGGAAGGTCTGCAACTGAACAAAGTGGATGAACCTGCTGGTCGTTCCCTTCTGGCAGCAAGTAAAAAATACATTGATAGCGCATGGATGAAACAGGAAGGGGATGCATTGATACTGACAAGGGAGGGCAAACTACTCGCCGATGGGATTGCAGCAGGGCTTTTTTTCTAACCTTTTCTTATCCAGGCCACGATCACGTTCAGCACACAACCAATCGCCACCAGCGAAGTAAGAATAAAACTGAACCATTTAATGGGATGGGGTTTGGTGCTTCCTTCTTTTTTGCTTTCCTGCCATTTCCTGAACTCGAGCACATTCAGGACGATCAGCACGACCGCTGCAATCAGGAATAAAACCTGGAAAAACTGGATCATGGGGCTGCTTTAGGGCCCGTGAAGTTAAAGTTTTTGTGCTATCCTCGTCTGGCGGATCTAAAAGGCATCAAAAGATCTTCCGTTTGACCTGTTTGTGTTTCCGGTGAAGATACAGTTGCCGGGCACTCAGGCAAACCACCGTTATCAGGATAGCTACGGGAACAAATCCCTGGAAGGATAGTGGCATAGGGTAAGTTTTCTGTTATCAATTCGGATACAGTTGTCAGACCAGCACCTGTTCTATGCGTTTAAAACCCTCTGAAGGTTTAACATTTTCCCACAGTATTTTATAGACCGTTTCCGCTATGGGGATAGCTGCATCCACGGACTTATTTATATTATGAATGCATTTTGACGCATTATATCCTTCGGCTACCATGTTCATTTCCAACTGGGCAGCTTTGGCCGAATACCCCTTGCCGATCATATTGCCAAAGGTCCGGTTACGGCTGTAGAGCGAATAGCAGGTAACCAGCAGATCGCCCAGGTATACGGAAGCGGCATAATTAGGAGTTTTACGATGGGTTACGGGATCCTCGCCTTCATGTTCCCCCACGGTAATATGACGGGCCCCGAATTTTCGTAAAAATCCCGCCATTTCATCGGCCGCATTGGCGATATAAACACTTAAAAAATTATCGCCATAGTCAAGGCCATGTGCCATACCGGCTCCCAGGGCATAGATATTTTTCAGCACGGCGGCAAATTGCACGCCCAGTATATCATGGTTGACGACCGTGCTGATATAATTACTCGCAAAATGAGAGGCCATTTCCGAAGCCGTGGTAATATCCATTCCCGAAAAAGTCAGGTAAGATAATTTTTCAGCCGCTACTTCTTCTGCATGGCAGGGCCCGAGCACCGCAAAATAATTTTCCAGTGGCACACCGAACTCCTGCTGCAGGTAATGATTCAATAAAACATTCTTTTCCGGTAATAACCCCTTAATAGCAGATATCACTTTTTTTTCTTTCCAATCTTCCGGTTGCAGACCGGCCAGGCTTTCTTCCACATACGCTGAAGGAACAGCAATGACCAGCACATCGGAGCCTTCCAATACCTTTTTAATATCTGTTGACATGCGGAGAAGGGAAACATCAAAACCCGCTGAACTCAGGTAACGGGGATTGTGATGCCGGGTGCTGATATGATGGATCGTTTCTTCATTTCTTACCCACCATTGAATGACATGTTTTTTATCGGTCAGGATCTTGGCCAATGCCGTACCCCAGCTACCGCTGCCGATAATACCGAATTTCATGAGCCGAAAGTTTCTGTGATTATAATGAATAAAGGTAATAAAGGAATCACTGGCAGAACATCGAGCAAAAAGAAAACCCGGTTTTACCGGGTCCTTTCGCTGGATCTTTTAGTTTTTATCCATTGCTCATTTCTCAAATAATTTGTCTTTGGGCACCACTTTTACTTTCATCCCGGTCTTTAGCTTTTTGCTGATTGTATTGTAAGGGCCGGTCACTACTTCATCTCCCGGGTTGATACCACTGAGTAGTTCAATGTAACTCATGTCCTGTATCCCCGATCTGACTACGGCTTTTTTTACGGTACCGTCTTTCTGGAATATAAATACTACTTCCTCCAGCTCCTCATCTGCGTTGATAGCCGAACTATTATTTTCATCCACATCTTTATTTTCTTTTTCTTCTTTTTTCTTTTCTTCCATACTCTTGTCGCTGCCCTTTACCCTTGCATTAACCGCGGTGATGGGAACCGCCAGGGCATTATCCACCCTTCTTGTCTTTATATCCACGCTGGCATTCATTCCCGGGCGAAAAGGAAAGGTTTTATCCGCCAGGTCTTTATAGGATTCTTTATCCAGCCGGATCCTTACTTCATAGTTAGTGACATCATTAGAAGTGGAAAGCGGGGACGATGAATTGCTCCTGGTACTGCTGGCAATCTTGGATACCACGCCCAGGAACTTCCGATTGTTATAAGCATCCACTTCGATATCCGACAAACCACCGATAGCAATTTTAACAATATCATTTTCACCAA
>CAYSIU010000201.1:0-5608 GCA_964431095.1 uncultured Chitinophaga sp.
GCAGCTCCAAAAAGGATTAGCCGTTACCAATATGAGAGATTATGTTTCGTGGGGCATCTATATTTCCAATTTTGTTTTTTTTGTTGCCATCAGCCTGGTAGGATCCCTGATCACGGCTATATTCCGTCTTGGTAATGTACAATGGAGAACTCCGCTTACAAGGATCTCAGAAATAATTGCTGTGTCTGCAATCGTTTTCGCTTCGGTCATTATCATTGTAGATATGGGACGGCCCGAAAGACTGGTAAACCTTGTTACACATGGCCGCCTCCAGTCGCCAATCACCTGGGACGTGATCGTAATAGGAACTTACTTTGTTATCAGCGTATTATTATTGTATTTCCCGCTCCTCCCTGACCTCAAAATCCTCAATGAACAAAAGAACAATAACCCAAAATGGTTAAATAAAATTTACAGGATGCTGGGTTCTTTCTGGAAAGGAACGAATGCGCAATTCAAAGTCAGTAACAAATCGATCATTATTCTGAGCATCATAATCATTCCCGTTGCTTTTTGCATTCATACGGTGACCTCCTGGTTATTTGCTACAACCTATCGACCCGGTTGGGACAGCACCAACTTCGGGGCCTATTTTGTTTCCGGTGCTTTTTTAGTAGGTGCGGGAGCGGTAGTGGTAGCTATGTATATTTTCCGCCGCTACTATCACCTGGAAAAATATATCACAGAAAAACATTTTGACCGCATGGGAAAGGCGGTGGTACTCTTAGCCTTTTTGTATTTATATTTTAATGTGAACGAATACCTGGTACCCGCCTTTAAAATGAAAAAACCCGAACAGGCTCATCTCACCAATTTGTTTTCGGGTGAATTTGCTCCATTATTTTGGTTTGCAATCATCGTGGGGATGCTCCTCCCCATCATTATCATGATCAACAAGAGGGGAAGAAAGCCCCTGCCGATGTTTATCGCAGGGATCATGGTAGTAGTGGGTGCCTGGTTCAAAAGATATCTTATCGTGACCCCTACACTGCTTCACCCGTTTTTACCCATGCAGGATGTGCCGGGGAATTACAAACATTATTTTCCAAGCTGGGAAGAGTGGGCAATCGCCATGGGTTCATTGGCCGGTGCTTTACTGATCATTACCCTCTTTGTCAGGATTTTTCCTATCATACCAATTCAGGAAACAATAACCGAACAGAATGAAAAAGCTGAGCTGCAAAAAAAATAATCTATTCCTGGCGGGCTTATTAATCATGGCCCCCTTCCTGTGCCGGGCACAGGGAGATTCGGTTAAAACAGTTCCTGTAGTTAAACTGCATTATTTTAATATTAATAACCACGAGCAATACCTGATCCTGGAAAGCATGTTAAAAAAGGGAAAACAACTGACTCCGCAAAAGGATAAAACATATGCCCTGTTTCTTGACAGCGCCATTGCAGCATATCAAATTACAACATTACACACGGATGAAACAGGAAAAGCGAGGGCGTTTATCCCACCTGCTTTAAAAACCCAATGGGAGGCCGGGTCCAGCCACAATTTCATTGTAAAGGAAGGCGAAGATGAGATTCTTTCTGACTATGTTATACACAAGTCAAAAATCACTTTAGATACTTCGTCATCAGATGGAGTGAAAAAAATAATTGTGGTTGTATCAAAACCAGAAAATGGCGGCTGGATACCTGTCAAAGACGTGGAAATGAAAATCGGAATAATCCGGATGGGGGGGCTGCTTTCCGCAGGAGAAGAAGAATCCTATACCACAGATTCAACGGGTACCGTGACTGTTGAGGTTAAAAAAGACAGTCTTCCGGGTGATGAAAAGGGCAATCTGATCCTTGCTGCACATGTAGAAGACAATGATGATTATGGAAATTTGCAGGTAGAAAAAACAGTTCCCTGGGGAGTCAGCAGGAAGCCGGATACCGGTTTTTTTGCAAAAAGAACATTATGGACCACCCGGCTCAGAACCCCTTACTGGTTATTACTGGTGGCCTATTCAATAGTGTTTTCAGTATGGGGAACCCTGATTTACCTGATCACCCAAATTGTAAAGATCAAAAAACTGGGAAAGGTTTCATCAGCCGGCTGACGGGTTTCAGGCTTTAAATTTTCCCTTGAACTCCCTTTTAAACCGCAAATAATCAGGGATAGATACATGCTGCACATATGGGTTTTCCGGGTGATAGTAAATATATTCCTGATGATAATCTTCGGCCGGGTAGAATTTGCTGAATGATTTCACTTCCGTAACGATCTTTCCCGTGTATTTCTTTGAATCCGTCACGTTTTTTATTTCCGATTCGATCACCTGTTTTTCTTTCTCGTTACTGTAAAAAGCGATGGACCGGTATTGTGTCCCCACATCATTGCCCTGCCGGTTCACCTGGGTGGGGTCGTGACTGGCAAAAAAAGCTTTCACCAGGGTTTCAAATGATATTTTGGAAGGGTCATAAAATACCTGTACGGTTTCGGCATGACCTGTTTCACCCGAACTTACTTTTTCATAATCGGGGTTGGTATTCGTACCCCCGGCATACCCCGACACTGCGTCACGAACGCCTTCGAGACTCTGAAAAACAATTTCAGTATGCCAGAAGCAGCCTTCAGAAAAATAGGCTACGGCTTCATTGGCAGCCGGTTTTTGTTTAATGCCCAGCGGGATTTTCACGTTATTATTCTGGGAGCTGGCGCATCCCCCCAAAAAAAGCAAAACGGCAATGGCAAAGGTTGATTTCATACTTCTTATATTAACGGAATCATGCTGATACCGGTTTTCTGTCCTGCAAGTTATACCGGACCGCCCGGGTTTTTTGTCGGGGATAAGACATTCTACGATTCTTAATTTTTTTTAACACTTTTATACCTGGGCTTTCCTGAGCCTTCTATGGTTTTCTTTTTACCGCCTGCAATGTGCTGCAATTGCCCAGATAATACATTTTCTTCATATTATGAATAAGTCGAAACAGGGGATGGGGTTCACAAACATGTAAAATGTTTTACTTTGCGACTGTTATACTATCCTTATGAGCAAAGATGATGTTTTCAGGGAAGAGATTGAAAAAGCAAGTGATTTCAAGTTCAGCGCCAATGTGGCCCGGGTGTTCGATGATATGGTGAACCGTTCTGTTCCCTTTTACAGCGAAATCCAGCGGATGATGGCCGAATTGGTGGCCGGTCATGCAACAAAGGTCAGTGATATATATTACCTCGGGTGCTCTACCGGGACCACGATGATCGTCATGGATACGATGGTGAACCCCGGTATCCGTTTCATCGGGATCGATGATTCGCAGGAAATGCTGGATAAATGCAGATCCAAATTGATGGAAAATGGTTTTTCCCGCGACTTCGAATTGCGGTGCAGCGACCTGAATGAGGGTATGAAGATCGAAAATGCTTCGGTGGTTGTGCTCTGCCTTACCTTACAGTTTGTCCGTCCCGTTTACCGGGAAGGTTTGCTGAAAAATATTTATGATGGGTTGAATCCTGGTGGTGTGCTCATACTGGTGGAAAAGATCCTGGCCGAGGACAGCCTGTTCAATCGTGATTTTATTGAGTATTATTATAACTATAAACGCCGCAACAATTACAGCGAAATGGAGATCTCACAAAAAAGAGAGGCGCTGGAAAATGTACTCGTGCCCTATAAGCTCAGCGAAAATATTACCCTGCTTCGCGACCGGGGCTTTGCGCATTGTGAAGTATTCTTCAAGTGGTATAACTTTGCCGGTCTTATTGCAACAAAAAAATAAAATGGCTTAAATCACTAATGATCAAATTCCGGTTTTGCATATTTTCTTTGTGATGGGGAATTTGAGATTTGGAATTTCGCAACTATATGGTACGTATCGGCAATTTCTTTTTTAAATATCGTAACTGGTTATTCATTCCCCTGTACGGGGCCTTATTCATTCCATCCTGGCCATTATTTTCTCCCCGGCAATTCGGGACTTCCTATTACCTGTGGCCGATCCTTATCGGCTTATTCGTAACGGCAATAGGGCAGGTGGTCCGCGGTATGACCATTGGGCTGACGTACATCATACGGGGCGGTAAAGAAGGCCGGCCTCATGCGGAAAGCCTGATCACGGAAGGTTTTTTTAATCACTGCCGCAACCCTTTATATATTGGAAACATTTTAAAATTACTGGGCGTTGGCATCCTGGCAAATTCATTGCTGTATATAGCTGTTTTTGTTCCTTTGTTCATTTTTATCTACCAGTCCATTGTGCTGGCGGAAGAAAATTTTCTCCGCGGAAAATTCGGATCTGTATACGAAGCGTATTGCAAAAAGGTAAATCGCTGGATCCCCCGGTTCAGCGGATTGCGTCAAACACTGCAAAGCATGCGGTTCAACTGGAGACGCTGGATACTGAAAGAACATACTACACAGTATATATGGCTAAACGGCATCGCATTGATATTGTTATTGGATTATCCCCAGTTGACGGGATACAATCAAAGGTTCCGCAATATCATGCTGGCCGCTGTGCTGGGCGCCTTGCTGTTTGTGTACCTCCTGGTCCGCTACCTGAAAAATACAGGGAAATTCAGGGAATAATTTAGCGGGACAAAGCTCCTTTTTGTGTTTCCCGTCCTCGTAAACAATCACCGGTGTTTATTGTTAATTTTACATCGCCTGCATTCCGGACAGTTACCAGGATTCGCGAAGGCAGGCCCATAAATTTGTGAGTTATGATCAAGACCGGTAATCCTATTATCAGTATTTACACCGAAATGACGCCCAACCCGGAAACGATGAAGTTTGTGGCCAACAAACTCTTGTACCCCGGCAAAAGCATTGATTTCCCGGATGCAGAAAGCGCCCGCCCTTCGCCGCTGGCTACTGAAATGTTTGGTTTCCCGTTTATCAAAGCCGTATTCATTGCCAGTAATTTTGTGACCCTTACCAAAACTTCTGAAACGGACTGGCAGGACGTGATCCCTTCTATCCGCCAGTTCCTGAAAGAATACCTGGAGGATGAGAAAACGATCATCAATGAAGAAGAGATCCTCACGGTGAAAAAGGATAGCAGCAATGAATTTTCCTCCGATGATGACGATGTGGTGAAGCGGATCAAGGAATTGTTGGAGAACTACGTAAAGCCCGCCGTGGAAATGGATGGTGGGGCCATACAATTCAGAAGTTATAATGATGGTGTAGTTAACCTGATGTTGCAGGGAAGCTGCAGCGGCTGTCCTTCTTCCATGATCACATTGAAGGCGGGCATCGAAGGCATGATGAAAAGAATGATCCCGGAAGTGAAAGAGGTGGTCGCTGAGTCGGAGTAGCACGAATTACACGAAATTAACACGAACCATTACCTCGGGGTAATGGTTTTTATTTGCCCAAAAGGTCATTGTTGCAAATCAGGGATCCCCGGATCTTACTTTTCGGTCCTCTTCCAGTTCACCCTCCGTTCTTTCAGGTATTCCATTACAAAATCAAAACATTTTTTATCCTTTCCGATCAATTCCGGCGGGTAGATTCCTTTCTCCGTAAAAAGTCCGCGTGCGATCAAATTGACGGCGGCCGTACAGGTGTACCCGGTAGTACGGGCCATCGATGAAGTTTTCGTGGTTGTATCATAGCGGTCAAGCAGGCTGTATTCAATGGTTTTGCCCTCTCCTTTTATAATG
>CAYSIU010000202.1:0-5555 GCA_964431095.1 uncultured Chitinophaga sp.
AACATCCTCTTCGAAGAGCTCGAAGAGGCACGTGTTGAACTTCCGGAAGACCAATATCAATAAAATACGGCCGCGGTGGGTCAACCCCGGGTACCTTACTTCCTTCGTTTTTGACCTGCAAAATATCAACAGTGAGAGCGACCTGTCGACCTATGTTTTCTGTGGGCTATTGCTGATGATGATCCTGTATTCACTGGCCAATTTTTTCCAGGGCGCCAACCCTGAATTCCTCTACTATTCAGGCTATGCATTCCTGCTGGGGTCAATGCTTTTTACCAAGGCCCTGTATAGTTACCATACCGAGAATCTCAATTATTTTCTCGAAGAATACCTTGATTTTATCCTTCAGAGTCTCGGGATTATCTTTTACATGATCTTCATGCAAAGATTTCTCGATACGAAAAGACAATACCGGTTCCTCTACCATCTTTATAATGTGGGTATATTTTTACTTTCTTTCTCCGTAATCGCCTACAGTTATTTCCATTATGGGACCAACAATTTCCCCGCTGAAAACGGCGTTGAGAATGGCACCAAGGCCCTGTTGCTGGTCATGGTGGGAATCTTTCTGCTGTACAGTTACCGGCATTGGAAAGAGAAATTACTACGCTACCTCTTCTGGGGCAATTTATTTTTCCTGCTCTTTTCCCTGGCCTCCCTCGGACTAATCGTAGCGCCGCAATTCTTTAACCTGAAGGGTCTGGCCGGCAATTCACTTATTTATTATGAAGGCGGGCTCTTCTTTGAGCTGGTATTTTTCCTCGCGGGACTGAATCATAAGAACCGCCGGCGAATCATCGAACAGACCCTCGAAACAGAGACCCTGAAAGCCCAGAATCATTTGAAAGAATATGAGAAAGAGATCGCTGTATATAAGGCCCAGCAGGAGGAACGGGAACGGATTTCGGCCGATATGCATGATGAACTGGGATCGGGTATGACCGCTATCCGCCTGATGAGCGAGATCGCCCGCAACAAAATGAAAGAAAACACACCGGTTGAAATTGAAAAGATATCCCGGTCGGCCAATGACGTGCTGAATAAAATGAACGCGATCATCTGGAGTATGAACAGCAGTAATGACACATTGGACAGCCTGGTATCGTATATCCGTTCCTATTCCCAGGAATTTTTTGAAAACACTGCCGTTCAGTGCAGCATCAACACTCCTTCCGTCATTCCAGGCCGGGAACTAACGGGGGAAAAACGACGTAACGTCTTTCTTTGTGTCAAGGAAACATTGAACAATGCCCTGAAACATGCTGCTGCTTCCGAGGTGACGATTGATATAGAAGTGAATCACCGGCTGTTGATCCGCATTGCCGATAACGGGAAGGGGATCGACATGGAACACCTTCGGCAATTTGGCAATGGTCTGAAGAATATCACCCGCAGGATGGAAAGTATCGGTGGGAGCTTTCACATTGAAAACAACAGCGGAACCGTGACCAGCCTTGCATTGCCACTATGATCTTTTTTTCTTTACCACGGCCAGCAGCAACAGCAACCAGCCCAAAATCAAAAAAATACCACCCACAGGGGTTATGGGTCCCACGATTTTGACCGCCGGGCTTTCATTTAGTTTTAAAAAGCTGAGCAGGTACAGGGAACCGGAAAAAAAAATCATTCCTGCAATAAAACAATTGGCGGATGCCAGGAGCCATTTTGCAGGTAATTGATTGGCGATACTTCCCACCAGGAGCAAAGCAAGGGAGTGCATCAACTGGTACTGGACACCCGTTTGAAATCCATGTATAATTTTTTCATCGCTGGTCATATTTTGCAACCCATGGGCTCTAAAAGCACCCAGCGCAACCGCCAGTCCGCCAAAAATGGCGGCTACGGCAACATATTTCTTATGCATGAAAAATCCTCTCTATCAATTTATCCAATTGCACCGGCTCTTCATCCATCACCAGTTCGGCTTGTTCATAATATATTTTCCTGTCTGAAAATTTTTTGACAATAAATCCTCTTAGCTGATCATCCGATAATTCTTTGATCAGGGGTCGTTGGTCTTTATCCTTCAGCAGCCGTTCAAAAAGTACCTCGGCAGGTGGATTGATCCAAACGGTAGTGCCGGCCTGGTTCATGTATTCAATATTATTGAAGAAACAGGGAGAGCCGCCCCCACAGGCCATCACAAAACTATCATGGCTTTCCGTAATAATATGCAGCGTCTCTTTTTCCAACAGCCTGAAATGCTCTTCGCCTTCTGATGCAAATATCTTCGGGATAGGTTTGCCCGCATGGGTGCTGACCTGCTCGTCCAGGTCAAAAAAAGGAATACCGAGCTTCTGGCTCAATAGCTGGCCCCAATATGATTTGCCGGAGCCCATAAAACCGATGAGGAAGATTTTCATACCCCTTAACCCCTGAAGGGGTTTATTTAAATGCGTTGATCCCCGTAATATCCATACCTGTAATCAGCAGGTGAATATCATGCGTCCCTTCGTAAGTGAGGACGCTTTCCAGGTTCATCATATGCCGCATCACGGAATATTCACCGGTGATGCCCATGCCGCCCAGTATCTGTCTGGCCTCCCTGCAAATATTGCTGGCAACTTCACAGGCATTCCGTTTGGCCATGCTCACCTGCTGCGGGCTGGCCTTCCCCTCATTCATCAGTACACCCAGTCGCCAGTTCAGCAATTGAGCCTTGGTGATCTCAGTGATCATCTCTGCCAGTTTTTTTTGTTGCAACTGGAAGCCGGCAATGGGTTTACCGAATTGTTCTCTTTCTTTTGCATACCGGAGTGCGGTATCATAACAATCCATAGCAGCACCCATCGAACCCCAGGCAATGCCATATCTGGCCTTTGTCAGGCAACCCAGCGGGCCCTTCAGTCCTTTTACATTGGGAAAAATATTCTCTTTGGGAACTTTGACATTATCAAATACTAATTCGCCTGTGGAGGACGCCCTCAAACTCCATTTGCCATGTGTAGTGGGAGTAGTAAACCCTTTCATCCCCCGCTCCACAATTAAACCATGTATATCTCCTGCTTCATCCTTTGCCCATACCACTGCCACCTGTGCATAAGGTGCATTGCTGATCCACATCTTTGATCCGTTGAGCAACACATGATCTCCTCCGTCTTTAAAATGACTAAGCATGCTGCCGGGATCGCTTCCGTGATTGGGTTCGGTGAGGCCAAAACAACCCAACCATTCGCCGGTGGCCAGCTTGGGCAGGTATTTTTTGCGTTGTTCTTCGCTTCCATATTCATAAATCGGGAACATAACCAGTGAACCCTGCACGGATGCAGTGGAACGAACACCGCTATCACCTCTTTCCAGCTCCTGCATCATCAGCCCGTAAGCGATATAGTCCAGACCGCCACCCCCATATTTTACCGGGATCGTAGGCCCGAAACAGCCCAGATCACCCAGTTGCTTTACGATCTGCTGCGGGAACTCGGCTTTCTGCGCATACTCTTCGATGATAGGTGAGATCTCTTTCTTCACATAATTACGAACGGATTCACGGATGAGCTTTTGCTCCTCTGTGAGCAACTCGTCTAGATTGAAATAATCCGGGCTGCTGAAATGATCTGTACGGGCTGCCATCGCAGTTAAATAGTATTTGAGGTTACAATGGGGCAAAGGTAAGCGAAAAGGCTTCCTGAAACTTCCTGCTGCAGGAGCCGGAATTTTTATGATGGAGAATCCGCTAACTTTATTTCATGCGATGCAGCATCCTGTTGATTTGTATCATATACTTTTCATGCTCCGTGCAACGAATGCAGGAAACCAGTCTTTATTTTGGGCAATCAAAACCGGATGGAGGCATGGTATCGGAAAAAGAGTGGAAGGATTTTACGGAACGATTTATCAGCAGGGTCTTGAAAGAGGGAAGTACAGTAATCCATGCCGACGGCAACTGGTATGACCCAACCCGACGTCAATTAATCACCGAACCTACTTATATTGTTATTTATTTCCACAAAAAATCAGCACAGTTGTCCCGGCAGATCGATTCACTGCGGTATTGGTATAAAACCTTGCTCCGGCAACAATCGGTGTTGAGAGTGGACAAAAAATGCCGCACCTCTTTCTGAGCTTCTTTGAAAAAGGATGGCCTGGCTTATATTGACAATTGTTCTTTTTCATCTGCTGCTTTTTTATTACATCTTAACAGAGTTTTTATAGTAAATAATCCCCCCGCCCGTTATAAGCTTTCTACAAGCCTATGTAATGAAAAAATTTTCTGCATCCCGTTTGAAACAGCGGGGCGTGAAAATAACCAACTTGCATATTACAAAGGCTTTCCTGTTCTCTTTTATCACGATATCCTTCGTATCCACGGGGCAGGTCATTCCTTCACATAAAGATTACAAGCCCGGTATTCTTTCCATCGCTTATTTTGTCGAGAGTGCCAATAATTCAATCAATTCGCTCAACAGTTTGCTGAAAAAAGACAATTACCGGAATAAAATTACCTCCCTGAATAACCCCACTAATCAGGAGCTGGGTTTCAGCCTGAAGACCGAGATATTGAATGCGCTGAAACCCATGCTCGATAAGACCCGCAAGACGGACAGAAAAAAATTCAAGGAGGTCATTGAAAACTTCCTGAGCAACCCGGAAGAAAATGGCATCAGCTCGGTAAAAAAATACCTGCCGGCCCTGGGGATCTTCAGCACGGTCCTTTCGCTTGTAGGAAACCTGGTCATTGTGGAAAAAACGATCACCCGGGATGACCTGAACACTTTTATCGCCAGGATCGAACAGTATTTCTCCCAATATGAGAAACTAAATATGATCAACCAGCAGTTCGGATCCGAAGTGCAGCAGTTACTTGATAAAGCAGCGAACATAAAAGACGACCTCAAAGATTTCCTGGTTGATTGTATCTGCACGATGGACCCCACAAAGACAAGGGTCTCGTTGAAAGAAATGCCGGTGGATGTAATGGCACAACTTTATTTTGATCCGCAAAAACTGCAACGCTGGCTGGATACTGCACGTTTGAACAAAGAAAACATGCCCTACCCTTCGGATGCACCTACCAGCATAAAATTGCTGACTTCCTCGATTAAGAAATTGCAAAAGGAATTTGAGGTCTTGTACAGTGAGAATCATAAACAACTGAAAGAGCTGATCACTTCCCTGAAAAATGCGATTCCCAACCTGGATGAAAAACAACTGGAAAAGACCAGCAATGAAATCGATAAACTTTACAATGACAGCCGCCAGGCCGATCTCGTCAATCTCAATATTACCCAGGTAGACGAAAGAATGGATATGGCCTGTCGCCTGATCAGCACCTGGAAATAGATCCGCAGCGCTTCTGCAGCGAGCGTTAAATCTTTTTCAACCCGGAAGAGTAAGGATCATAACTTGTTATTCGGTGAAATTTGAATTTTAATGAAGCAGCGCTCTCCTTTATTGTATTGTCTCTGCCATCAAACCAAACCACTGCCATGCCACAACCTGCTGCAGTCCCGCAAACCAAAAAACCATTTGCCAGCATCTTACTGGCATGGCTAACCGCCGGGGCTATGGACATCACTGCCGCCTGTATTCAATATTATATAAGGACGGGGAAAGGT
>CAYSIU010000203.1:0-5552 GCA_964431095.1 uncultured Chitinophaga sp.
GGGCTTTAACGCCCACCGAAAGCTATCCATGGAGGCATGGGCGTATTTTGTCTCGATATTTTTAAAAAGGTTTGTTCCGGAAATGTCATTCAGCGATAGCAGACGCAGGTTATTTTCAGAGGAAAAGGAATTCCCGTCCACGATCAGCACATGAAGCATACTCCCGGGGTCCTGTTGTTGCAGTGAGGAATAAAGAGCCCTCGCGACTGGGAAATAAGCTGCCGTGGTTATGGTACAAAAGGTCTGCATTCAGGTGATCATTTTCATGTAACGGACGATCGTTTTTGCCCATGCTGCACAGGAATATTTTTCCAGCACGAGCGTTCTCCCATTTGCTCCGCGCAACATTGACAAGGAAGTTTCATTTTTAATTTCTTTTAATGCTGAAAGCCATTCCCCCGGTGCGGAAGCTGTTATACCGATATCGGCTTCTTTCATGATCCGGGCATTTATCCCCACGGGGGATGCAATGATTGGTTTGCCGCAGGCAAGATATTGTAATAATTTATAACCACATTTGCCCCGGGTCCAGGTGCTGTCCGCCAATGGCATGATACCCACGGAAAATTCATTGATCAGCTCATTTTCTTTTTCCGCACTCCAATGTTTAAAGACGATCTGTTCATTTCTTCCCCTGAGAAACCCCGGTAATTCCGATGAAACGATCATCAACCGGGCGCTCTTATCGGTGGAAAGAAAATCCAGCAGCACATTTTTGATCATTTCCAGGTATTGAAAATTACTTTTTGTCCCGATCCATCCAATAGTGAATGTATCCTGTGCAGACTTCACCGGGAAAAGGTTCTCTGTATCAACAGTGGTAGGCACGACCTGCACATTTGAATTATAGGCCCTGGCAAAATCAGCAAGGAATTCATTGCCGGCAAAGATCATTTGAGACCGCTCTACCTTGCTTTTCACCTGTTTTTCTCCTTCATTGATCCAGATAGCGTCATCAAAATCAAAAATGACCGGTTTTTTCAGTCGTTTTTCCCAGAACGAATGATGCAATTGAAGCAAACGGTTTTGCCAGATCAGATCATAACCTGTTTGGTTAAAAAGCAACGGTATTCTCCCGATCGTTTTTGCAAAATCAGCGCTTCTCCATTCATTGATCCCTGTGATTTTTTTAAGGTGGAGGCTCCATGCAGCCGGATCGGCTTCCCGTAAAGGCTTGAAATATTTACAATACAATAATTCACCTTCTTTTTCCAAATAAGGGCCATATTGGAGGATGCGCACTCTGGATGCCGGGTCCAACGGAGATGATATCAGTCCCAGGATCTTCATCTCCTGAATAATGAACGGATGAATTTAAAAGGGGCAAGGATGATATGACCGGTTCGGTACGTGATTGTTTTTTTTAGCTGTGCTATCTGTTCGTCGCGTATCCCGTCAATTCTCTTTTGATCGCGGAATATACTGGAGGGGGGCAATTCAACTATTTGATCAGAAGCGATAGCGAGCCAGTATAGGGTGTCATTTACGGCAGATGCCGATATAGCTTCAAAATCGCCGGTGTAAAATCGTTTCAATCCCTGTTGCGTTTCATCCATCATCAATGATCCCGAGAAGGAAGCCTGGTGGTAAAAATTTACGTGTAAAAAAAAACGTTTCAACAGGTTTTTGAACTCATCACCATAAAGTTCTTTTTTATGAAAAGGGTTTTTATAGCCGGTTTTGTCGCTGTAATTTGCCTTTTCAGGAGTGGAGATGACCAGGGTGCCGCCCGGCACCAATAATCTTTTCAGTTCCTGTAATACTTTATCGTGTTCTTCAAGGTGTTCCAGCGTTTCAAAACAGGTAATGATATCAAAACTTCCATTTCCAGCACCTACCTGTTCAATTGAACCTGTCCGGAAATCAAGGTTGGGGGCTTTATATTTTGCTTTTGCCTTTTGGATCGTGGCGTCATCAATATCCATAGCTGTAACATGGGCTGCCGTACCTGCCATCAGCCTGGCGCCATAGCCCTCGCCACAGGCGATATCCAGCACTTTTTTCGCTTTCACCAATTCCATGGCAATCGCATAGCGGTGCAGGTGCTCCCACATGGTTTCACCCCTGATAAAAGTTTCCAGTCGTTCCCCGGTCCAGTTTTCCGGTCTGTTCATTTTTTAGTGTATCCTTTTCAGGTAGCCATTCACGTTAAAAGTAGCATTGGGTCCGAAAAAATCACAGTATTTCCTGTCCACTTTAAAATGAGTGTTCGTTTCCAGGAATTCACGTATCGCTTTTTGCGGGCCGCCATGAAACTCTTTTTCCCGCCCCAGATCATTGACGATCCCATCCTCAACAATGTAATAAGATCCCTGCGATACGAAAGAAGAAAATTTCTGCAGGGCAGCCCGGCAGTCTTCATACTGGTGTGAGCCGTCTTCAATGACCATGATGGCGGGATAGACAGATAACCCCCCCGTATCATAATTCTTGAACCCATTTTTGAAAAGACGGATCCGGGAATGGGTGCGAAGCAAACCGTCTTCTTCGTTTGCGGGGAGATCAATGGTATGAATTTCCCCTTTGCCGATGAGTTCAAGCAGATCCGCGATATAAAGAGCGGATCCACCTTTATGTGTGCCAATTTCGATGACAAGATCGGGTTTTATTTCAAACAGCAATACTTGGTAAAGCAGGTAATCAAAAGGGTTTTTAATAGCCGGTATGCCTTTGTAGGTGACCCGCTGATGCCCTTTTTCTATATCAGCTAGTTTAAAATACTTATTTCTTGATAAGCCAAACATGATCAGACCGGGTTGATTTTACTATGGTCCCATTGTAACAGCGGTCGCACAATGCCGGGGAAATCATCTGCATAATTTCCACGGGCGGACAACTTTGAAAAATCAGTATAGATATCAAAACTCAGTACTTCGTGTTCATGAATGAGAATGTCCAGCGGGTTGGGCAGGAAAAAAGCTATGCTGATGCTGAAGATCCCCTCCGGAAGGAGGTTTCCCGGTATCCACGCCGTAGCCCTGTATTTGCCTTTTGCTCTTTTTTCGCTTTTTATAGCTGTGCCTACGTCATGCGAGTTGAATACGTTGACATTTTCCTGGTTAAAAACATTCAAACCATGTATGAAATGCGAATCCTCTTTCAGCACATCATATTCCATACTGATCCCGATCTTCTCCGTGCTATCAAAACGTGAAAGAACAGTATCGTTTTCATTGTGCAGGTAGGTCTTATAAAGCCGGGCGGAACCGTTGTACGATTCTACGCCACTGGGCCATTCCTGGCTGGCCTTGGTACCCAGGTGACGGGAAACATATTCCGTGATCATTTTTTCCGTATTTCCCTTACTGATCATTGTTCCCTCCTCGAGCAGGATGGCCGTGGAGCAAAACCTGCGAAGGCTATCCATATTGTGCGTGACGAACAGGATCGTTCTTCCTTCTGTTTTACTCACTTCTTCCATCTTCCCAAGGCATTTTTTCTGAAATTCCAGGTCGCCTACTGCCAGTACTTCATCCACGAGCAGGATCTCTGACGCAAGATGGGCTGCTACAGAAAAAGCTAAACGCATCTGCATCCCGCTGCTGTAGTGTTTTAATGGAGTATCTATGAATTTTTCCACCCCGCTGAAATCAATGATCGTGTCCAGTTGTTTGTTTATTTCTGTTTTTTTAAGCCCGAGAATAGAGCCGTTGAGATAAATATTTTCCCTGCCCGACAGTTCAGGATGGAAACCGGTTCCGACTTCCAGCAGGCTGCCCACCCGGCCCCGAATGAGCACTTCTCCCCGGGTGGGAGGAGTAATCCGGCTGATAATCTTCAGCAGGGTCGTTTTACCCGCCCCGTTACGGCCAATGATACCCACCCTTTCTCCCGGCATAATGCTGAGATCAATATCACGGAGGGCCCAGAATTTCTCATTTTTGTTTTTTCCGGAACCGAACATGTTTTTCAACGAATGGCTGATCACATCGCGGAGCGCGATGTAGGGCTCTGCAGTAGCTCTTTGGTATTCCTTGCCCAGGTTCCTTATTTCAATTGCGGGTTGCATCAGCTCAGGTCGGCAAAATAAGCTTCTGTTTTTCTGAAATAATATAAACCTGTTGCTACGAGCAATAAAGTGGTCGCCAGCCCGATCGATACGACCTTCATATCAATGGGCTGGCCCTGTAATGGAGCCCTGAATAATTCGATCGCAGCATTGACCGGATTGATAGATAACAAATACCTAAACCAGCTTTGTTGTACCTGTCGCAGCGGGTAGATCACCTGCGAGGCGAAGAACAGGAACTGCAGCAGGAAAGGAAGGGTGTAACGGAAATCACGGTATTTGACTGTCAGTGCCGATAAAAAAGTACCTGCCCCAAAAGCCGCCAGTAAGGTAACAATGATCCCTGCAGGAAAAAAAAAGATGGCTGACCAGTGAAGGGGCTGCCGGTAGACAAGACAAAAGACCAAAAAGATCATCAGTCCCATCAGGAAGTCAAACAGGGCTACCAATACCGCAGAGCCGGGAATGATCAGGCGGGGAAAGTATATCTTCCTGATGATCGCGGCATGCTGGAGCATGCTCTCGCCGGCTTGGGACACTGATGCACTGAAAAGATTCCAGATAATCACTCCCGACAGAACGAAGACCGGGTAGACCACCGGGCCCGTCCCGATCTTCCAGGTTCCCGAAAAAAGTAATGTGAAGATCAGCATCAGCCCGAGCGGTTGCAGGAGAGCCCATAGGATACCCAAATAGGTTTGTTTGTATTTTACTTTTATGTCCCGCCAGGTAAAAAAATAAAACAGCTCCCGATATTGCCATAACTCCTTCCAGTTCATCGAAAGACCGGAAGGAGGATGTATTCGCTGAACAAATTTTTCCATGAGCCATAAAGATACTACTTCACAAAGTCTTGTAAATGACCCAATCTGGTGGCGTCATGTAATGAATCAACAATGAATGCGGGAAGAATAATGCGAGAGGCCCTTAGTTATTGTCATTCTCCTGGCCCTTGCCTTTTGCTTTGTTTTTCTCTGATTTCTCCATGAGTTTCTTTTCATCCCTGTTCCCTGTGGGGTCGAGGAGCGGGTCACCTATCGGGGCCTGTCCATCCTGCAATTTAAAAGTGAAGACCTTATCAATATGAACCCATTTCCCGTTTTCCCACTTGAAACCCTCCTGGTCGCCATCCGGAACATAGGTCCAGACCAGGTCGGGCTGGTCGGTCTCTGAAATGAGGTGATCCACCAATATCATTCCCAGGTCATCAATATAATTCACCAATACCCGGGTGTCTTTTTTGAACTCTATGCTAAAACGATACTTCGTAGGTCCCGGGATACTGTCTTTGGCATAACTGAAAAACGGACCTCCGAAAAACGGTTCATTTCTATCATTAAAGGTCAGCACGTCGATCCATTTCATGCTACTCTGCGCACCATTATTATCAAAACCGAAAAGAGTGTAATAGCTCCTGCCTTTGTATTGCGTTTTAATGATATTATAATAAGTTGCACCGATCCAGTTACTACGGCTGCGGACTGAATCCTCCGGCTTAGTCGTGAATTCAGATACATCCCGGAGCGGAAACAATTTCAGCGAG
>CAYSIU010000204.1:0-5541 GCA_964431095.1 uncultured Chitinophaga sp.
CTTACCTTTTGTAATTTAATTTAACAGCCAATTTTTTATTACCATTGTCCACCCCTGTTCACATTTTTCATATCATTCTTTTTCAGGCACAAGTCCATAATGAGTGAAATGAAGAACAGTTTTATCTCCTTTTGAGCTTATCTCAAAAATCATTTTTGTATTTGTCCACTCTTGCTTGTTGTCTTGAATCCAATGGAGCGTGCTTTCTATAACATGCCATACAACTTTTTTTTCAGGAACTACCTCCATCAATTTTTGTTTTGAATAATGAGCGCCCCGGTGGTGAACGACAAATTCGTCATTGAGTTTGGTGCTGTTGCCACTGAGGTCTCTGCCTCCCCACCATTTTGAAACATCCAAAGTGATTATTTTAAAGACTTCCTGGGGTGATTTTGTAACTTCAATTGTTGCCGTAAAACTTTCAAGATAGTTGTATAACAAATTCCTGATGCAATAATCACATATCTCTTTTAACCTTTCTTTTTCATTTTCAAGAACAACTCCATCATAAGTAAATTTGATTTCAGTATTGTTTCCTTTGGGGGTTAATTCAAAAATCATTTTTGTTCCTGTCCAGTCAAAGTTGTCTGCTTCTCTTCTACTCCCGGTTGTCATCCAGGCAAATTTTTTGTTTGGCACAAATTCAATCACTTTATTTTTTGATGAATGACCCTCACCTGCCCTTAATTCAAATTCAGCGTCAGGGTTGATGTTATCACCAAGAAATTCTTCGACCCACCATCTTTTAAGGTCAATGATATGATTGAATACGACACCCGGAGATTTTGCGACATCAATTGCCACTGAGTAAATTGCAGTTGTATGATTTTCTTTTTTCATTTTTAATGGGTGCGCCTGATTATTTAGTAGGTGCTCTGAACACCCCTTTCCCTGTGGTGAAGTAGGAAAACAAACTTGTTTTAATCCAATGTGTCCAGCCCGGTTCACAATCTTTGTAACATTCAAGGTTTGGGTTAAGTCCTTCGTGTGTGAACTTCAAATTGGTGATGCCATCATGCTCATGGATATCAAAAATTAACCGGGTGTTTGACCATTCCTTTTTATCATCATACCAGGGCATGTGGCAATCTTTAATTAGCCAAACCACTTTTTTGTTGGGAAGCAATTCTTCAACTACGAAGTTGAAAAAGGAATCACCGCCCATTTTTACAACAAACTCATCCTTTTGTTTTCCGGCATTTCCGCTAAAGGTTACTCCCCACCATTTGGGAACTTCACTGATTTTTTTGATTGCTTCGGCGGCACTGATTTTTGCAGAGATGCTGCTGCTGTAATCATTTTGATTTTCCACTTTGATTGATTTTTTATTTGTTCTTAAATGCATTCGTTAATTCGTGATACCTTTTATGGCTCTTTTTTTACCTTTTTTGCATTTGGTCCTTCACCTTCTCTTTCATATCGGGAAGCTATATCCGATGAATTATTGCCAAAAATTACTTTAGTCATGATATTTCGAATTTGAGTTTATGAATTATTACTATTTTGATTTGTTGTCCAAAATCGTTTGTAACTTTTTTAATTTGTTAGTCCAGAACTTATCAAAATAGTCAATGAAATCCTGCAATTCGTTAAAGCCATCTTGTTTTAAAACGCAATGGCGGTACCTGCCAATGCCAGTGATAGAAATGAATCCTGCGTTATAAAGGATTTTCACATGCTTGGAAACAGCCGGCCGGCTCATGTCAAAATTTCCCGCTAACGAGTTGATGGTCATGCTGTCTTTAGAAAGCATCATTAGCATTTGCCTGCGGCTGGGGTCTGCAATTACCTGGAAGGCATCAAGCGATTGTGTTTTCATTTTAAAATTTAGTTATGAGTTCTTCAAATCTTTTTATGCAAGCGTTCCAACCACTGCTGTGCGTGAGAATATCTTCCAGCTCTGTAAATCCATCGTGCTGTAATTGAAGTTCAGTTCCACTTTCTTTTGGAACAAGTGTCCACACAACTATTGAATTGAAGTTCCTGCTTTTGTCCTGCGTGCTGCCATTCCACGAATAAGAAAGCTTTGTGAACGGTTTTACTTCCAGCACTTCGCAGTTCACAACTCCTGCATATTTACTTTCGGGTTTTGCCGTGAAAGTGAATTGGAACTTGTGCCCGACGATTGGTTTGAAATCTGTTTTCATCAACCATTGCTCTATGAGTTCAGGTTGGGTAAGATATTCCCAAACCTCCTTTGGCGTTTGTGCAAAATGCCAGGATTGTTTTATTTCTTTTTGCATAATGAGTAACTTAAAAGTTACTCAAATATATGTTACTTTTAAGTTACCAAACAAATTTTTTCTAAAATAATTCTGGGGCAGGCTGGTAAAAGGGTGCCGGGGCTGAAAGGTGGCAGTTTTCCAAGGGGTAGTAGTCAACGTGCCGGGCTTTAAGCTGTGCTGATACTCTGTATTCCTTCAGTCAGCATAGCAGGGAACCCCATGTTAGCGACTGGGCTTAATTCCAAATTGCCCAGCAATAAAATCAATGCCTTTATCTGGAGGAAGTTTTAGAATTTGCAACTCATTAGTAGGCGTAATTGTTATTTCAATTATCCTTTTTGGGATTGCTAAGTCAGGGTTACTTAGGTAATAGAAATAGAAATATCCATTAATTAATATAGAGTAGTACTCAAGCCCTTCTTTAGTTTTAAGATATCTAGGTTGTGATATCAGTTCCTTTCTTAACTGCGGAATATGTCTGTAAGTAAAAATATTAATGGGGTAGACTGCGACATCTCCTGCATCTTTTGTTAGGATCATATTTCTTATTCGTTCTTCATGTTCATTCAATCGGACTTCACTAAAGAAAGGCCTTTTAGAAATACTAGCCCTCCACAAAACCGACAATAAAAAAAGCTTGAATTTATGATAATTTACTTTAGTACATTTTATAAACTCGATGTCGTGTTGATTTCGAGTGGTTCCAAATTCAGGACATTCGCTTGCCGACAATCTGCCTCCATAAACCACCCTGCTAGCGTAATTTTCATAGTATTCACCCAATAATTTGTTGTCGCAGTCCAGACAAAGAATTTTGCTTTCGTACTCACCAGTTGATCTCAACTGTGTATTAGTAAAATCTTTAGACTCGTTCACAGCCGGAGCTAATACTATTTTGTGCTCCTCATCGAAAATCCCGTTGTACATGAACTCAGGAATAATGTGAGATTTTTTTAGAAGTTTTTTGTCTTGCTTACAAAGTTTGCAAATAGGCATTGAGTGTCATTTAGCAGTGATTTAGGCAGTGTGGCCACAAATGATATTAAAAGCCACACTGCAGGCACAGCCTGGCGCAGAGCGTCTTGTTGTATGCCGTTTTGTTATCAAAAATAAACAGTCTCATCTTTCTTGAATGGCATAAGTCGCAGTATGAGCCATTCGTAATTCTTTCCTTCATACCAAGCCCGAAAACCGTAGGTTATTATAAAATCAAGTTTTCGATGGTGGTATTGAACAATCTCCCTTCTATTGAAAGACTTCTTCCAAGCAAATAATGTATCAATAGAGGAGTCAACATAAAACTTTTTCGTTCCGAGCAAGTGGGCAAAAGAGACAAACGAAAAAAGAGTGTCTTTGCCCGATGGAGTGATATAAGAGCTAAGTATGTAAGAAAAAAACTCGCGACTTACAGAATCTATTTCTTGCTTAAGGGGTGTAGGCAAATTATTATGAATGTAGGCTGATGTATCAGTATCCAAACTGTCTAATCCAGACATGTGAACATATTCAGTGTTCTTTGATTTCTCTTTGATTTCAATTTGAGAGTTTTTTCCTTTGCAACCAGCTAGAATCAATAAGAAAAGAAACGTTATTAATTGGAAGGATCTCATAAAATGGCATACAACACATAAATCTATGATATAAGAGGCATTATTTAAAAAACAAAGGAATTGAAAACCATCTCGTTAAGTTTATACAAGTTGTATTGTGACAGGACAATCCGATCCGGCTGTTATCGATGCTTAAGCTAAACCCGGAACCTCACCACCTCGCTACTAATTTGAAGTTAATGAGCCGGGGTGTTAATCGATTCGGAAGTAAAAAAATAGTGTTTGAAAAATCCTTTACCTGCAAATAAGAGATCGTATTGGCCCGGTCGATGATATTGAAGACCTCCAGGCTGGCCCAGATATTTTCAAAATTGCGGAAAGGAGAGTGACTGCGCCGCTTGCTGCGGTCCTCATCCATCAGCAAGGCACTGAAACCGATATCGCAACGGATATACGGTTCTATCACCGCGGCATTTCTGTATTTTATGGAGCCGGGAATATTGTAGGGCATATTGCTGCCATACAACAGGTTCAGGTACACTTTGAAATTTTTGTTGGTAGGCAGGTAATCCTGGAGGTAAATGCCCAAGGTGATCCGCCGGTCAGTAGGCCGCCGGATATAGCCATTCTGTGTAACCGAACTGTCAATGGGCCGGTTCAATGAATCCAGCTTATATACTTTATAAAAATCATCTTTTATATCCTCGGCGGTTTTCATGATGCCCAGGCTGATCCAGCTTTCCGCATCGGGCACCAGTTCCCCATGTAAACGCATCTCAATACCGGCTGCATAAGCTTTCGCATCGTTCTCACCGAAATAACGGAGACGGACATTGTCAATATCATAGGGCACCACATCGGTCATGTATTTATAATAGGCTTCGGTGGTCCAGCGCATGGGCCGGTCGTTCAGCCCAATGAAATTGTAGTCAAACCCCATCACTCCCTGCCAGCTTTTCTGCGATTTCAGTTTTGTGTTCACGGTCCCGTCATACCTTCTCAATTCACGGTAAAAGGGCGGCTGATCATAAGCACCGGCCGCCGCCCGGAATATAATATCTCTTTTTCCCCTCGGTTTCCAGCTCGCACCAACCCGGGGCGAAACAAGGAATTCACTGTTGAGTGAATTATAATTGAAACGGACCCCGGCGGTCAGCGTGGTGGAATGACTGGAATCGCCAAGCAGGATATTGTCCTGCAGGTAGCCTGAGAATTTATTGATGCCGAGATCGGCATTCGACTTCAATACATTGTTCAACTGCAAGAGGTTGGGTTGATAGGGAAGTGAATACCCGGCCGAATCCTGGAACTCCCATTCATTCAACTTGTCGGCGATGGAAGTATGATCATAACCCAATCCCCATTGAAATGCATGTTTACCCTGGTCATAGCTGCCTTTATGGGATATGTTCCAGTTATCAATATTGAGTTTATTCCTTGCCCAGTTTTGGTAAATCCCGGCACCCAGCGGGTTCACGATCAATCCATAGGTAGGGTTTCTTTTATCAAAATCCCTTTCCCCGAATAAATAGGCACCGATGATATCCATGTTCTCTCGTTCGTCATTCTCAAACCGGGAGACCATCCATTTTAATTTCAGTTTTTTACTGGCCTGGTTGATCAATGCCAGCCCCAGCATATTGGTCCGGTACTGGTCCTTTTCACGACCCTCAAAAAAAACATCAATACCCAGGGTTGCGCTGAAGAAAGGGGAGAACACCGAGGTTGTCAACTGACTTGATTGGGGTATGAGCGTAAATTTTGTC
>CAYSIU010000205.1:0-5527 GCA_964431095.1 uncultured Chitinophaga sp.
GAAACGAATGAGTTGTCCCATCAGTTCGTCCGGGAAAACCATTTGTCGTGCCCGGGAATCACTGGGTCCGGCCTGGATCATATACCAGTCGCGGATCAATTCCATTACATTGTGATACCAATTGATATGGCTTTCCATGATCTCCCCGCTACGCGGATCCGAAATGCTCGGGCCACTGGCATTCGCGATATCCGATGGTTTGTACACAATGGCTGAATTACGCGCGTCCTCCAGGCTCCAGGTACTGTCTTCTTCTTTCGTTGGGGCCATTTTTGCCATGATCGCATTTTTAAAACCGGCTTTTTCAAAAGCTCCATTCCAATCGTTTACACCCTGCATCAGGTAAGGGATCCATTTTTTGGGGGTTGCGGGATCGATATAGAAAACAATCGGTTTTTTGGGCTCTACCAGTTCCCCTCTTTTGTATTTCTCCATATCGCCCTCTTTAGGCTCAAGGCGCCAGCGTTTTACAAGGGATATACTTTTTACACCCTGCGGGTTGGCATCATAATCTGTATACCCTACAGTGAAGTATCCCACGCGCGCATCAAAATACCTGGACTGCATCGCCACTTTGGGGAGCAGTACCAGTGAACTGTTCAACTCCATTGTCATATTCCCGGACGGTGCGGGAGCAGGTGCCGCCCCCCCTCCCGTGGTGGGTATAGCAGGGCCCCTGGAATAAGTTTTTACTGTTTTTATCTCGATATTGATGGGATAGGAATTCACATTCACGATATAGGATTTATCTCCCTGCAGCGCCGCAAGACGTAAGATAGTTTTCAAGCCGCTGTTAAAATTCAATACATCATTATCACTGTTGGCAAAGTCGGTGATATCAATAACGGCACCGGTGGAATCCTTACCCAATGCCTTTATGTCAAACGAGGCGGCAATGGGTTGGATGTTCGAATTGTTGACCGAGGTGAACATCGGAGAAGTGGAATCTTTTGCATATTCCGCATAAGAGATAGTGCGCAGAAAAACTTTATTGTTGGGACCTTTTTCAAACCGGATCACATTTTGGCCTATCTGGTCACCCCCATAACCAAAGAAGCTTCCCGGTGAACGCATTCCTGCCGAAGCTTTGGAAATACGGTTCACCACCAGGATGTCGCGGCCGAATAAAGAGTCGGGGATCTCAAAATACCATTTATCCTCCACCTTGTGCACCCAAAACAGACCGGCATCGGAAATAGCTTTTGAAGTAATGACTTCTTTATAAGGCCTCGGGCCCGGGGCAGGGCGCCGGGTTGAATCGGTACGTGTATTGCCCCCGGGTTGTGCCATCATCATCATTGCCGGAAACAGTGCGGTTAGCAAAACAGAGATCTTGCGGATGGAGAATTGCATAAAAATTTTGATTTTGTTAAAGTGGTTGAAGATACACAAACCAACGATTCAACACAGAAGAAGCCCTTATTTTCTATCAGCGGTAGTAATGACCTATAAAGCAAAGGAGTTATTGATCTTTTTGATGATAGCTTTTCATTATATGGCTGCTGTGCCGATCCGGGGGTACAGGCCATTTCAGGGGGAAAAGAAAAATAACCAGGTTCGGGGACCTCAATTGCAGAAGAAAACTTCAAAACATCTGTTGCCGGTATATTTCAGCGCCTTCAATCCCGTTAGTAACGGGGTTATTTCAGGCAATCCTTTGCCATATCCGTCATGGTATTCATGTCGATCTTTCCTACATCCTCCGCCTTCGGATATTTTACTTCCATTTTCCCTTCCACACAATTGCAGTAGCTTTTTGCTTTCTCCGCTTCCATTCCGCCACCGGTTGCCCCTTTTACACAATTATCAATAAACGCATCCTTACTACTCTGGGGCCAGCCACCGGAAGCCTTTTTGTTTTTGCAAGCCAGCATTAAAGATGCTGCAAACAAGATCAGTGTGATTCTTTTCATATTCGTTGGTTTTTTCGAAGATAAATGACATTTCGGAGTCAGAAATAAATATAGCTACCTGATTAAAGGTAATTTTATTAACACAACCACTATGATGAAACGGCTTTTGGAAAAAAGCTTCCCTGTTTATTTCTTTTTCCCTTTGGGGGCGAACATGGCCAGCATCCTCTTGCCTTCCATTTTCGGCATATTTTCCAGCACGCCGACCTCCGACAGTCTCTCTGCAAATTTCAATAGCAATAATTGTCCCCGGTCCTGGAACTGGATGGCCCGACCCTTGAACTGTACGTAAGCTTTCACTTTATTCCCATCCTTGAGGAAGTTTTCAGCATGTTTGGCCTTGAAATCGAAATCGTGATCATCCGTATTGGGGGTAAACCGGATCTCCTTCACTTCCGAAGCTTTGCTCTTCGCCTTGATCTCTTTTTCTTTCTTCTTTTTATCGTAAAGAAACTTATTATAATTGATGATCTTACAAACCGGTGGGTCGACAGTGGGAGAAATTTCCACCAGGTCCAATCCCTGTTCCTGTGCTATCCGTAGAGCATCCTGTGTATTATAGATGCCGACCTCCACGTTATCGCCGACGAGCCTGACCTGTGGCGATCTGATAAAATTGTTAATGCGATGTTCTGCTTCTTTACGGGGTATGAACCTGCCCCTGTTGAATCGCCCTCTATTGAATCCGCCACTGCCTGGTGGCCGTTTGAACCCTCCGGGTCGATATGGTACTGCCATAATTTTCTTGCCCCGGCTCCTGTAATGGGGGCGTTTGATTGTTTAATTGAATAAATACCTCATACAGGACCTGAGGCTGTTAATATTATTAGTCAGCTTTGCGTTCTTTTATCTCCGCGACCGCTTCTGCCATGAATTCATCCACGGTTTTCATCCCGAGATCCCCCTTCCCGTGTTTCCTTACAGCGACCTTATTTTCGTTCATTTCCTTCTCTCCTACCACCAGCATATAAGGTACTTTCATCAATTCAGTGTCCCGGATCTTTTTCCCGATCTTTTCGTTGCGGTCATCTACCTCACTACGAATATCTGCTTTTTTCAGTTTATCAGAAACTGATTTCGCATAACCCAGGAATTTGTCACTAATGGGTAGCAGTTTTACCTGTACCGGCGCCAGCCAAAGCGGGAACCGGCCCGCATAATGCTCCAGCAGGAACCCGATAAAACGCTCATGTGTGCCCAGCGGTGCCCGGTGAATAATCAGGGGCGTTTCGGCTTTATTTTCCGGGTTGGTGAATTCCAGTTTGAAACTCCGGCCCTGTGCAAAATCAACTTGGTTCGTAGCAAGGGTAAACTCCCTGCCGATCGTACTCCATACCTGTACATCGATCTTCGGGCCGTAAAAAGCCGCTTCATCCTTTACCTCCACAAACGGTGTTTTAGTCCTTGTCAATACATCCCGCACAAGGGCCTCTGTTTCTATCCATAATGCCGGTTCATTCACGTATTTCTGTCCTAGTTTTCCGGGCGAATGCAGTGACAGGCGCATGATGTACTTATCGATACCAAAGATCCTGAAATAGTTCAGGTACATTTCATTGACCGCTTTGAATTCATCATAGAACTGCTCTTTCGTGCAATAAATATGTGCATCATTCATGTGCAGGCAGCGCACGCGCATCAGACCAAACAGTTCCCCGCTTTGCTCATAGCGATAACAGGTCCCATACTCGGCCAGGCGAAGCGGAAGGTCTTTATAGCTTCTGGGTTCGGCGGCAAATATTTTATGATGATGGGGGCAATTCATGGACTTCAAATAGTATTTCTGCCCCTCCAGTTCCATCGGCGGATACATGCTGTCCTGGTAGTAAGGCAGGTGACCGCTGGTTATGTACATACTTTCTTTGGCAATATGCGGCGTCACTACTCTTTTGTATCCTGCAGCCTGCTCTGTTTCTTTGGCCAGCTTTTCCAATTCTTCAATGATGATCGTTCCATTGGGAAGCCATAAAGGAAGACCCGGGCCCACATCATCATCCATCGTGAATATTCCCAGTTCCTTTCCCAATTTGCGATGATCCCTTTTTTTGGCCTCTTCCAGCATCTGCAGGTATTCATCCAATTCTTTCTGGGAAGGGAAACTGATGCCATATACCCGGGTGAGCATTTTATTTTTTTCATCTCCTTTCCAGTAGGCACCCGCAATTCCGGTCAGCTTGATGGCTTTGATAAAACCTGTATGGGGAATATGCGGACCGCGACAGAGATCTGTGAAATTTCCCTGGGTGTAAAAAGTAATCTCCCCGTCATTCAGGCCACTCAAGAGGTCCAGTTTATATTCATCCCCTTTTTCTGAAAAATATTTCACGGCCTCTATCTTGGGGATCTCTTTTCTTTTGTAAGGATTGTTTTGCCGGGCCAGTTCATTCATTTTTTTCTCCAGTGCTGCCAGGTCTTCTTCGCTCATTTTCCGGTCGCCAAGATCCATATCATAGTAGAAACCATTTTCAACCGGGGGTCCTACCCAGAATTTTACACCCGGGAATCGTGACTCAACCGCCTCTGCCATCAGGTGGGCGGAAGAATGCCAGAAAGTGCTTTTTCCTTCGGGGTCGTTCCAGGTCAGCAATTTCACGGAGGCATTTTCATGAATAGGCCTTGCAAGATCCCAAACCTGCTCATTCACACTGGCGGCGATCACTTTTCGTGCCAATCCTTCTGAAATGGATTTTGCAATATCCAATGAAGTAATCCCTTTCTCGTATTGTCTGACCGAACCGTCGGGGAGGGTAATATCAATTATGCAAAAGAATGACTTTTTAGAGTGTGCAAATTTAGCAAAATAAGGCTAAAGATTATTCAAAATCAGTTCATTCAGGTGTTTCATCTTTTGATGAAGTTTTGCCAGTTCTTTATCGAACCGGGTCCGGTCGGTGTAGAAAAGAATGGCCAGTTGCATTTGTCGCTTCCGCCATCTTCCCAGCATGCCCCTGCCATAGCATTTCGAGAGCCCGAGGGTCAACTCATGGAGGAGGATCGTTTTGGGGTTTTCGCGGACCGACCTGTCATAGAACCGCCGGTATTCCCCGATCAATCCTTTATTAAATTGAAAATAGGCTTCTTTGTTTTCCTGTAATTCCCGTAAAGAGAATTCTGCGGTCAATGCCTGCCATATATCCCCGTTGATATGCGCATTGATACCCAGTAACCGGTATTGTAACGGGGATAATGCGGTATCGCCAAAATAGGCTTTCCATTCTGCCGGTATCTCCTTTCCGCGGTGATAGGCTTCAACCGCCCGGAAGAAAAAACCGGCAAATCTCATTTCCAGCCTTTCCATGAATTGTTTTGCCTGTTCATTATCCCCGGCAAAAAAATCCAATGCCCCGGCTGTTGTTTCCAGATAAAGCGTGGCAAAATAACGGCTGATGCAGTAACAGTTCCCGATCGAATCCAGTTTCCGGAGCAACGCCAGCTGATTGTCACTTACCTGCGAAGAAAGGGCCTGGGAGGATAAAATAAAACAACACGCGGGTAATAAACGCTTCTTCATGGATCGAAACACCTCTTCAATCATCCTTTAAAATTAACAAACTCTTGCCCCGGAACGGCTGCCGGATAAAAACATATTTATTAGTTTTGATCCCGATGAAAAG
>CAYSIU010000206.1:0-5489 GCA_964431095.1 uncultured Chitinophaga sp.
GGTCGGGCATTGGCAGGTTTTTTCGGCGCTATTTGGAGCTACCACGGGGCTGGAAGCGCGTACATAACGCGCGCCATAAGCATAGCGGTGACTGTATTCGCAAATTTTGATCCATCTTTGCTGGGCATTTATATCGCCGCACAATTTGCAGGGGCGATCACCGGGGCGATCAGTGTATGGCTGACATACCGGCAACACTTTGCCATCACAGATAGTAAAGACATGAAACTGGCAGTCTTTTGTACGATTCCTGCGATCCGCAGTGTCGGGAATAATCTTTTCACAGAGATCATCGGGACATTTGTGCTGGTGTTCGGCGCCATGGCCATGTCACCTGCCGTCCTTTCTTTAGGCAGCCTGGATAAACTGCCGGTTGGATTGCTCGTATTGGGGATCGGTCTATCATTAGGTGGTCCTACCGGTTATGCTATTAACCCGGCCAGGGATCTTGGGCCAAGGATCGCCCATGCTATTTTGCCAATACCGGGCAAAGGCGACAGCGACTGGCGGTATAGCTGGATACCTGTGATCGGGCCGGTGGCGGGAGCTTTGTTAGCAGCATTCCTGTACAAACAATTATGATCGGAAGCTCACAACAAATCAATAGATTCCCTTATCGTTTTACAAGCTTTTATTATTTCTTCTTCCGAAATCACCAATGGAGGGGAAATCCGCATACAATTAGGAGCAAATAAAAACCAGTCAGTAAGCACCGACGCGTCAGGCCCCTCCAGGCGGTCAGATGCATTCAGGCAGGCATCGATTATTTTCTTATTGGTTTCAAAAGAATCAAATTCCAGCGCCATCCACAAACCATAAGAGCGAACAGCTTTTATCTTTTTATGAACCAGCAAGGACCTGAATAACTCTTCTTTTTCTTTTGCTTTTTCGATCCATCCTTCATCCAATAATACTTTCATGGCTGCCATACCTGCCGCACAGCAAACCGGGTGGCCGCCGAATGTGGTGATATGTCCCAATACCGGGTTTTCGGTGAATGCATCCATCAGCTTTTTATCAGCAATGAATGCACCAAGTGGCATACCACCTCCCAGCGCCTTTCCCAATAATAATATATCCGGGATAATATCAAAGTTTTCAAAGCCCCAGAGCTTTCCCGTCCTGCCAAAACCGGTTTGTATTTCATCCAGTACCAGCAAGGTTCCTGTTTCCGAACATTTTTTCCGCAATGCCTGCATCCATTCTTTAGAAGGGACGATAATACCTGCTTCGCCCTGCACCGTCTCAGCAATCACACAGGCGGTTTGTTCGCTGATTTCCTGTAAAGAATCGAATGAATTGTATTCGAGGTGCTGAATGCCCGGCAAAAGAGGCCGGAATGCATTTCTCCGGTATTCGTCCCCTATCACGCTCAATGCTCCCTGCGTAGAACCATGATATGATCCGTTAAATGCAATAATCCTGGTCCGCTCTGTCACCCTCTTCGCCAGTTTCATGGCCCCCTCGGTGGCCTCGGCACCTGAATTGGTGAAATAAACACAATTGAGCGATGCGGGCAAATGATCGGTGAGCATTTGGGCATATTGTACCTGTGGCGTCTCCACAAATTCACCATAGACCATGATATGGAGGTAGGCTTCCAGTTGTTTTTGTATGGCTTCGATCACCCGGGGGTGCCGATGACCTATATTAGCTACACTAATCCCACCGATCAGGTCAATATATTCTTTTCCATCCTTGTCATACAGCAAACAACCATCTGCCTTCACAATCTCCAGGGCAAGAGGTGTGGAAGAAGTCTGAGCTATATGGCGAAGAAAAATTTCCCGCTGGGTCATATAAGAAAACTGCTCCCTTCAGCGGTACAAAGAACGTATTTCTCTTTAAAAAAACGGGATCATGTGCGCGGAGAAATTATCTATCTTAGAACTTATTAATCACTATTCGCTAACTCAGAAATCAAAACCATCACCTCTTTGCATGCCTATCCTGCTCCCTGTAGAAGGTAAACAACCGCAATTCGGCAACAATTGTTTTATCGCCCCGAATGCAACCATCGTGGGGGATGTAGTGACCGGTGATGATTGCAGCTTCTGGTTTAACACGGTGATCCGTGCTGATGTAAATTTTATCCGGATAGGAAACAAGGTCAATGTGCAGGACGGGGCCTGCATTCACTGCACTTTCCAGAAATACGGAACCACGATCGGAAACAATGTCTCCATCGGGCACCATGCCATTGTGCATGGTTGTACCCTGCATGATAATGTGCTGGTTGGAATGGGAGCTATCGTAATGGACAATGTGGTCGTGCACAGCAACTCAATCATCGCTGCCGGAGCCGTGGTCCTGGAGGATACGGTTTGTGAAGCCGGGAGCATTTATGCAGGAGTGCCTGCCAAAAAAGTAAAAGACATTTCACCGGAAATGATCAGCGGGGAGATCCACCGGATCGCCGAGAACTATGTGCGGTATGCCGATTGGTTCAGAGAGCAGTAGTCAGTCGGCAGTTAACAGTCAGCTCCCGATCACTATCGGGATGGCAGGCTTACAGAAGAGATACTGGCTATTAATGATTAACGATTCATGCCCGCGTATCTTTACTATAGTAAAAACAATTTATTCTGTCTACCTTCGTTATCAAGCTAGCTGCAAACAATGAAAAACCTTCGATTTTTGGCTCTTGCACTGACGTTCATGATGTTAGTATCATCCTGCAGGCTCTGGAACAACCTGTTCAAACCGAAATATGGTTGCCCGAGCAACGGTAAAAATGTGGGAGCAGAAAAGATCCTGAGCGGTGATCCTAAAGCCATGAAGGATGTAAAAAAAGCCAAAAAATTCAAGAGTTAACTTATTGTTAGTGCAGCTAACAAGCCAATATTCTAGTCTTATAGTCACTACGGGATTTAATCGTAGTAATATGAGCAAACTTAAAAACCTGTACTATGAGCCTCACCCTACGAACCACCTTAGGCTGTACCGAAGCCATCATTGCCGATGATGGCGGATTGAAACAGTTCTATCACGTGGCCGACATTCTGAGCCAGGATTTCAAGATCAATTTCTCCAACAAAGAAGATGACTTTGACTCTATTGACTGGGAATTCCGGTTCAAGGGGCACAACCTCACCCTTCATTACAGCATTTACAACGGCATTTCCATTTTTCCCACCAAGACCCGCGATGCGCTGAACAAAGACAACAAAGCGGTGGTGGAGCTTGCCGGTGTACTGGAAAATAAGCTGTTCAATGAAGGACAAAGGAATATTGCCTGACCCTTGCCGCATCCCCTAACACGGTGATAGGCCTTCCGGTTATTATTATAATATTATTATTGGCCGGGCTGCAGCGTCATAGCATCGTCTGTTGCGTCGCACTCTTCAACGTTCGGTAATTCTGCTCAGCTAAAATGCCCACTCCCGGGTGGAACTAAAGTTTTCTAATGAATATCTTCTTATGGCAGGGATACCTCGCTGCGGAAGCCAGTATTTCTTAATAAGTCTTATCTTCTATTGAATCAAGAATATTGACATAACTCACATACCTGTCAGGATTTATTTTCCCGGTCATGACCGCTTCCTTAATGGCACAACCCGGTTCATTGATGTGCAGGCAATTGTTAAACTGGCAATGATTCAACCGTTCTCTCATTTCAGGAAAATAATGCGACAATTCCTGCCGGGTAATATCCACCAATCCGAATTCCCGCATTCCCGGCGTATCGATAATCCGACCACCGGGAGGCGGAAGATCGAACATTTCGGCAAATGTTGTGGTGTGCTGTCCCTTTCCGCTCCACCCGCTGATATCCCCGGTTTTCAGGTTCATCCCCGGGAAGATCACGTTCAGCAAGGAAGATTTACCAACACCGCTCTGGCCGCTGATCAGGGTAGTCTTATCCCTGAGCAGCTCTTTTAATTCATCTATTCCTTGTTTTGTCACTGCACTCACCAGGACGAGTTTATAGCCAGCCTGCCCGTACAGCTTTCCCCATTGCTCAAATTTTGCAAGCTCTTTGTCTTTATACAGATCCGATTTATTTATAATGATCATCGCCGGCACATGATACATTTCCGAAGCCACCAGGAAACGGTCGATAAAACCCTGCGAGGTCCTGGGCTCTTTCAGGGTAGCGATCAGCAGCGATTGATCCAGATTGGCAGCTACAATATGGTGCTGGTGCTGGTGCCTCGGGCTTTGCCGGTTAATATAATTGAAGCGGTCATGTATTTCAGTAATGATCGCGGTGCTGTCGCCTTCTGATTCCGGCTCGGCTTCCACCCAATCACCAACGGCGACGGGGTTCGTGCTGGTGATATCCTCCAGTTTCAATACACCCTTTACCCTCCCATTCCAGGTTTTGCCTTTCTGGTCCTTCAAAACATACCAGCTCCCGGTTGATTTATAAACAAGGGATTTCATGAAGCGCGAATTTACAGGAATGAAAATGAATAGAGCAGGAAGAACGGTCACGGAAACTTGCGGAGCAGGGTAAATCTCAGCAGCAATTCCATAAAAAGAAAGAACAAGGCAGCCAGCAGGAAGGGCAGGAAACGTTCCTCATACTTTTTAAACGTTTTTACTTCCACTTTTGATTTTTCCATTTGATCGATCCGCTTGTAAATCGTTTGCAAACCTTCTTTATCCCTTGCCCGGAAATATTCTCCCCCTGTTTCATGCGCGATCTTCTGCAACAGGGCCTCATCCAGGTAATCCACCGCAGGATTTTTTTTCCCCTTCGGGTTACCGGTGTTTTCCACAATGGTCGTCGGAGCGGCGCTCATGCCAATACTGTGGACTTTCACTCCCTGCTCCCTGGCGATGTCCAGCGCGGTCAGTGGATCGATTAGCCTGGTTTCGGGCGGATCTTCCTTACCATCGGTCAGCAGGATAATAACCCTGCTTTTGCTATGACTCTTTGACAACCGGTCAACAGCGGTTGCAAGCCCTTCACCAATCACGGTTCCATCTGCCAGGAATTTACGGCTTTCCAATGTCCGGATCTGCGTGATCAACGTATTCCTGTCGGTGGTAATGGGGCATTGGGTAAAACTTTCCCCGGAGAAGATCACCAGACCGATCCGGTCAACCGGGCGGCTCCTCACGAATTCTTCTGCAACTTCCTTGGCCACTTCCATCCTGGAAGGAAGGATATCCCTTGATCCCATGCTGCCGCTTACATCCATACAGAGCATAATATCAATTCCCTCCCCTTCCGTTTGCTGCTCCTGATCTTTTTTTTGTGGCCTGGCCAATGCAATAATCAGGGAGCTCAATGCCAGCAACCGCATCCCGAATGGCCAATGCCGGAAACGGTTTTTCCACGACGAAACAGAAAAAGCATGGGCCGATGACACCGTGATGCTGGCCTGCCGGCTGCTGTGTTTTTTTACATACCAAAATATCAATAGCGGGATCAGTACAAACAAACCCAATACAAAGGGCCAGGCAAAATCCATATTTTTTATCAAGTCGTAAAACATGGGTCGGTTTTTTTCCCGTTTCAATCAGGGGGAAGTGAAATA
>CAYSIU010000207.1:0-5479 GCA_964431095.1 uncultured Chitinophaga sp.
ACTCAAGCGATAAATATTCAAAATAAAACAGTGGGTAATTTATTTCAAAAAAAGACTAAATCGAAATGCCTGACAGATATAAGCCTGTTAGCAAATAGCTATCAAACTCAGAGTTATTTATGGAATTGCTTTTTTTACATTCACAATAACCCTATTGAAGCCGGCATCACAAAAGACTTAAGTAAATGGCCTTATTCGTCTTGGCCGGATTATTATGGTTTCAGAAAGGAGAGCTTGTGTAATAAGGATTTAGCAATCAAAAGAATTGGATTATCCTTACTGGACCTGAATCCAACAAAAGAATGGGAGCTCAATGGGGAAATAATTGAAAATATATGGTAGAAGGTAACTGGGTGCCAGGTAGTTAGCGGTCGGGCCGCGCCTAACGGTCGGGCCGCGGTTAGCGGCCGGACCCACTCGGAAGATTTTAATATCTTTGACCGTAATCATACTATAAAATAAAGGATTACATGGCGAAACGAACGGCCCCGATCGACCTCTCTGACAGTTTTGAAAAAATTCCCGTAAAAATTTTCCCCGACCTCAGGCAGGGTTCCCACTTTATCGCGCAGCAGATCGCCGCCATGATCCGCGAAAAACAAAGGAAAAAACAAAAATGCGTGCTGGGCCTGGCTACCGGGTCCAGTCCCCGAACGCTTTATGCCGAACTGGTGCGGATGCATAAAGAAGAAAAACTCAGTTTCCGGAACGTCATTGCCTTTAACCTGGATGAATATTACCCGATCGATAACGATGCCCTGCAGAGCTATAACCGTTTCATGCGATCACATTTATTCGATCATATCGATATCCCGAGGAAGAAGATCCATATCCCGAATGGCGAAATAAAAAAAGAGGATATCAAAGAACACTGCCGCCAGTATGAGAAAAAGATCAAGGACGCGGGTGGGATCGATCTGCAGGTCCTGGGGATCGGGAACAACGGGCATATCGGGTTCAACGAACCGGGTTCGGGTATTTATTCCAAAACAAGATTGATCACACTTGACAATTCTACCCGCATTGCCAATTCCTACGATTTCGCCAATATCTCGCAGGTGCCACGCCTCGTCATCACCATGGGTATCAGTACCATTTTAAAAGCAAGAAAAGTCATCCTGATGGCATGGGGAAGTGCGAAAGCCCAGGTAGTGAAAAAAGCCGTGGAGGACGATGTCAGTGAACAGGTGCCTGCTTCATTGCTGCAAAATCATGAGCACGTGACTTTCGTAGTGGATGCTACGGCTTCCACCGAACTCACAAGAAATAAATCACCCTGGCTCACGGGCGACTGTGAATGGACGCCCCGGATGATCAAGAAAGCCGTGGTGAACATGGCGCTCAAGCTGAAGAAACCTGTGCTGAGCCTGACCAACAGCGATTACAATGAATACGGTCTTAGCGACCTGCTGGTGGAAAAAGGCGACGCCTACGCCATCAACCTGCAGGTGTTTTATATGCTGCGGGACAGTATTACCGGTTGGCCGGCCGGCAAACCCAATTCAGTTATACCCGGTCACCCCGAACGTTCGGTGCCCTATCCAAAACGTATCATTATTTTTTCTCCTCATCCTGACGACGATATCATCAGCATGGGTGGTACTTTCCAGCGGCTCCATGACCAGGGTAATGAGGTGCATGTTGCTTATCAGACAAGCGGGAATATTGCGGTGACGGATGAATTTGTAACACGCTTTCTCGATTTTGCGGTGGGATTCGAAGGGATCTCGGGAATCGATACAAGAAAATCAGGCAAGATCCTCCGGGATGCCCGCCGTTTCCTGTCGCGCAAAAAATCAAACCAGGTGGATACACCGGTGATCCGTGCTATCAAAGGATTGATCCGGCAGGGTGAAGCAAGGGCCGCTTGTCGTTATGTGGGGATCCCGGAAGAAAATATTCATTTTCTCAAACTTCCTTTCTACGAAACCGGTGCGATCTAGAAAAAACCGATGGGTGAAAAAGATATCCGCATCACCATGGAACTGCTTCGCAAAATAAAACCTCAGCAATTGTATTGTGCGGGTGATTTTGCCGATCCCCACGAAACGCATATTGTTTGTTTTCATATTGTGCTGGAGGCTCTGAGAAGAATCAGGCTGGCTGGGGATGAATGGATCAATGACTGCTGGCTCTGGCTTTATAAAGGCGCCTGGCAGGAATGGAATATCGAAGAAATAGAGATGGCCATCGCGATGAGTCCTGACCAGGTATTAAAAAAACGCTTTGGTATTTTTATCCACCAGTCGCAGAAGGATATGGTGCCTTTCCAGGGAAGCGATTCCCGCGAGTTCTGGCAACGCGCCGAGGAACGAAATGCCGCGACCGCCAACCTCTATGCCGACCTGGGTCTGACACACTATGCAGCGATGGAAGCCTTTGTGCGATGGCACTATTAACAACTTAATTTCTTTTTTCTCCCTAATTTTAGGGTTTCAAAAATCAATCAAATGGCATTATTCAAATCAAGTAATCCTGTTTTGCAGGAAAAATCTTACTCGGGTACCATACTCGAAGGGATCAGCACGGGTGAAGAGATGACGATGAAGGGCACGATGAATAAATTCGGGATCATGCTCCTGTTGATGTTCGCTTCCACCATGCTGGCATGGAGCCAGTTTTACAAAGGCAGCGATCCCAAACCCCTGATGTTTATCGGTGTGTTCGGTGGACTGTTCCTGGCGATTGTGATGGCATTCAAAATGAAATGGGCGTCTTACCTCGCACCGGCTTATGCCGTACTGGAAGGACTTTTTGTGGGATCGGTTTCGGCTATTTACAATTATGCCTACCCGGGTCTTCCCATGCAGGCGGTTGCCCTTACCCTGCTGGTCACCTTGCTGATGTTCCTCGTATACCGTTACCGGATCATAAAAGTGACGAACAAATTAAGAACGGGTGTGATCATTGCCACTTCGGCCGTGGCCCTGTTTTACCTGCTCCAGTGGCTGACTTATTCATTTACCGGTTCAGCGATTGCCAGTTCATTTACCAATTCCAATACCGGCATCAGCATCGGTTTTTCCATCCTGATGGTGGGACTGGCCTCTCTCAACCTGCTCCTGAATTTTGATACCCTCGAAAAAGGGATTGAAATGAAAGCGCCGAAATACATGGAATGGTACAGCGCTTTTGGCCTGCTGGTAACCGTGGTTTGGTTGTATCTCGAGTTATTGAGGTTATTGTCGAAGTTCCAGAGAAACTGATCATAAAAATATTTAAAATTCAAGCCTCTCTAATTGAGAGGCTTTTTTATGATGTGTCATTACTAAACAGGCCTGCTTTTCATTGATTTTCTGGCCACTTTCAATCATATCGGCAATCAATAAATAGGGATTGCGTTTAGACATAAACAATCTCTCGCTCTATTTCCTTGAAAAGGGTCTGCTTTACGCCGTTCCGGGAAACAAGGTTCACCTTTCTGTTGATTTTATGTTCCAAATAGTCAGCAAGATCTACGAACTCTATTCCTATGGGTTTAGAAAAATCAACAATTATATCTACATCGCTCTGTGCTGACGGTTTATACTCCCCGCTAGCTCCCTACTAGCTCCTGTTTTTCCTTTCTTCCTCTGCTGTTTCAAATGACACATTCAACAAATCTTTCTTGTCTATTGCCCAACCTCGCTTTAAATGGTCATCACTAAACCTCCATCGTTTTTCCATAAACTCTAACATTTTAAGTCCTCTTTCAATTATTTCTTCCGCTGTCCATTTATGGTATGATGAAACTTCTATTTCACTGTAAGAGCCATTGAAGTAACCAACAAGATTACCTTTTACGTTTTTATGTCTACGTTTGAAGTCAAAACACTTGTTTTGTAATTCAGAGTTTTTCGAATGTGCCAGTAAGAGAAGATTTCCTAAACTGTGCAAAAGTGCCTTGCGTTGTTTTTTATTATTATCCTTAAATGCTTCTTTCCAACAGTCGTCTTTGGGGGTCTGAGGATAAATATGCTCAATTGTATCTTCTTTTTTTCTCTTGTTAAAATCTATCCAACTTACTTTCTGATTATTATTTGCTTTCTCCTGCAGGTGTAACTCATACTCATAAAGAAAATATCTTAACCCTCCCCATGAATAATATCCATCATATTTTTCTGCGAGCTCGGCAATATGGCTTTGAAATTTTCCAAGGTCAAACCAACCGTAATAAGCATAATCATCATCGCCGCCTTCATCTTCCTCGCCTTGGGTCATCCATTCAATGTCGTCAATGACTTTATTTATTTCTAATTTGTTATTGCTGAAATAATACGTGTTTGCCAAACGATAGAAGTGATTATTTTTCGTGTTTGAAGGTCGTTGTGTCAATTCAAATACAAGAAAAATAAATTGCTCAATTGCTTGTATCAAACTCAGCAATTTTGACTCATCTCTTTCTTTTGACATTGCAGCCATTAACAATGGTGCGAATGAGCGTAAGCGAAGGCGATTAAGCTTTTGAATCCATTCTTTTGTTTCTTCATTGTAATTTGAAGATTCAACATTAAAGAGATAAAACCAAACTTTTACACATTCACCTAAACTGTCAATATATTTTTTTATTTCATGGAGATTTAATTCACCTTCCGTAACATTTTTTGTTGTGAATTTTTCATGCAATAAAAACTTGGCGTAACTTTCTGATTCACTCCTCTCATATTTGAAATACAATATCCAATGGTTGAATAAGAAATCATCATCTTCAAGAGGATTGTCTTTGTTCTTGCCGAGATATTCGTAAATTGTTTTCCATGTTTCATTAATGTCTTTGCGCAATCTGTTTATTGTATTAGTATCATCATTCAACAATGTTGAGAGATAAATTAATCTGTTCTTTAAGAGTTCCAGGTTTGAAAGAGACTTACCCCTATTGTTCATTGTTTCAAAGGTTATATAAATATCAAGTTCTTCGTCTATTTCATAAAAGTTGAACTTAAATTTGTTTGTTAACTTTTTGAAAAGTTCTTCTAATTCTGATTTTTCAAATGGCTTAAACTTCTTCGCAAAATAATCCTTTGCAAATTTTAGGTTGTACGTATAAAGAGTTTGTTCAGGAACCTTATCAGATGAAGATGATTGCTGCTCTAATATTTTTGTTTTAAAATATTCATCACTTGGGTTGTCTTTCTCATAACCGAAGATGAATGACTTATAGTTTTCTCCAAATTGTTTGTAAAGAAATCTAGCTACCCATTCCTCCCTAGAGTCAAAGTTTATCCCTTCATTCTCCTTGAAATTTTTCAATAACTCATTTATAAAAATTATTGAAGTTGTAAGTCGCTGTTGCCCATCAATGATATAGTAAGCGGAAAGCCCTTTTTCTAAAAGCCAAACGTCGTCTTGCCACTTTTCAATTTTTTCAACTTGTTTTTTGTTGATTGACTCAACTGTCAAAAGTCCAGTGTAATGAACTTTTTCGGGTTTAAGATTTTGAATATCATCCAAAAAATTTTCAGACTGTTCTTCCTCCCAAGAGTATCTGCGTTTAAAGTTA
>CAYSIU010000208.1:0-5477 GCA_964431095.1 uncultured Chitinophaga sp.
AAGCCCCATGGGAAATATCCAGTAATAATAGGAGACGAGTTGGGGAGTATTGGTGCCGAATTTCCTGATCACCAGGTGGCGGAAGGCCCAACCGGCTATCATCACCAGGATGAAACCAACCAGACTTACCAGCAGCGCCCAGGTGATCATATCGTTTTTCCTGGGAGGTACATATTCATTATAATAAGGATGAAATTTGAAAATATAAGATGGCATGGCCAGTGCTGCCACTGCCGACATCATAGTGGCGATGGCAATGAAAATGGTAGTGAGACCGTATTCGGCTTCCGTGAAATTGCCCTTCCGGGTAAATATGTAAGTATTCAGTAGCCCGACGGCAAAGCCTATATAGATGACAACCGAAGAAATGATACTTTGCCGGCGAATGCTGGTCATGGTGAGTTGGTTAATGGCCCGGTCGTATGGGATTAATTAGTTAATTGGTTGAATAGGTTCTGAAATCGCAAATCCTTTACGGATCGATCAGTAAAGGCATCCCCGTTTACCAATGCAATTAACCCAATTATCTAATTAACCAGTTATTATTCAACTTTCTTTACAGTAATATAAAAGTTCTTATCCACCATCAGCCCGCTACTTTTCCATTCGGTCTTCGGGTCTGCATTCTTCCATTCACTTGTCGGATATAACCAACTACCGTCAGTTAGCCTTACCGGCATTTGAAATCCCGGAACAGTATTGTTCCAGCGGTACAACAGCTGGTTGCCCCCCGATTTATATTCAAGCACCGGGATCTTCGTGGTGCGCAGGTACTGGTCAAATATCGCCGAAAGATCTTTTCCCGATTCTCTGGAACAATAAGTTTCCACATCCTTTGAATCAACGGTTTTGTGATAGAATTCTTTACTCAGACCCCGGAGCACTCTCCGGAAAGCTGAATCGTCATTGATCACCTGCCGGATCGTATGCATCATATTGGCTCCTTTATTGTACATATCCCCGCTGCCTTCCTGGTTCACGCCATAGGGGCCGATCAGGGGTTTGTCGTTGGCAATATTATTCCGGATCCCCTGTACATATTCGTCGGCCGCTTTTTTGCCATAAAAGTATTCGATAAACAAGGCTTCCGAATACATGGTAATACCCTCGTGCACCCACATATCGGCTATGTCATTGGTGGTAATACTGTTGCCAAACCATTCATGACCGCTCTCGTGAATGATGATATAATCCCATTTTAAACCCCAGCCGCTGCCGGAAAGGTCCATGCCCCTGCTGCCACCGATGTAGTAACCATCCACATAATGATTGCCATAAGCAGTAGCGCTCTGGTGCTCCATCCCCAGGTGGGAGGATTCCACCAGCTTGTAACTGTCTTCATAAAAGGGGTAGGGGCCCAACCAATATTCAAATGCCCGGAGCATCCGCTTTACATCACGGCCAAATTGGCTTTTCGCTTTTTCCTGGTTATAATCCAGCACCCAGTAGCTTAGATCAAGTATCCCTTTTTCCCCCCTTAACGTATCCGTGAAGTTTACATATTTCCCGATGTAGGGAACAATGTCATAATTATTAATAGGGTTCTTTACCTGCCAGGTATAGACCATTGAGCCATTGTGCCTGTCCTCTTTCCCGATCAACCTCCCGTTGGCCACGGCGACAAGTGTATCGGGGACCAGTACCTGCACGGTGGCACCCAAATCAGGTTCGTCACTTTGATGGTCCTTACAGGGATACCATACACTGGCACCCAAACCCTGGCAGGCTACCGTCATCCAGGGACGACCCTTGTTATCTTTTTCCCATATCCAACCACCGTCCCACGGAGGGTGTACCGCCTCGCGGGGTTTGCCATGAAAATAAACTTTAATGGTATGCTGGGGGATCGCTTTTTCTTTTTTTACCAGCGTTCTTGCCGCCATGAATTTATAATTGCCAAAGTCGACCAGGTAGATGTTGCCGTTGCGTTTAAAACCTTTTACTTTCTTATTATTGAAAATGATGCTGTCGATCATCATGGGCTCCTGCAGGTCGATCTGCATTTTCCGGTTCCTCCCATCACTGTTAATATAAAAAGCAATCTCGTTCCAGCCTTTTAGGGTCTTTGTTTTATAATCGGGAGCTACATAAATATTATAAGAAGCCACATCCCACCAGGCCCTTTCCGCTGTAATGCTTCCCCGAAGTGTATCCTGGTGGGTAAACTGGGTTTTTTGATGCAAAGGCTGGGCCCAGCAGGGATGCAAAACGTAAAAAGTAAGACAAAGAAAATATAATCTGCGGGTGCTGTAGTTCACGGTGCTGTTTTTTGTTCCGTAAATTTAAGGGTTGATGACCAAGATGAACGTTAAAACTGTTTGGAAGGTTTGCGCATGGCTGTTGATTGCAGGATGCTGGCTACAGGGATGTTACGATAAAAAGAAAACCGGTAAGCAGATCTTTCATTACAATGAATCCTCGGGCATTCCAACCCTGGACCCCGCATTTGCCAAGAGCCAGGCTACCATGTGGCCCGCCCACCAGTTGTTCAATACCCTGGTGGAAGTGGACGACAGTTTGCATATCATTCCTTCATTGGCCAGGTACTGGGAAGTGAGCAGTGACAGGCTCACGTACACCTTTCACCTGAGGACAGATGTATTCTTTCATGATGATCCTGCCTTTGCTGCTGCAAAAGGCCGAAAGATGATCGCAAACGATGTTGCCTACAGCCTGAACCGGATCATTGATAAAAAGGTGGCCAGCCCGGGTTCCTGGATCTTCAATGGCAAAGTGGATCCTGTTCAGCCTTTTAAAGTGATTGATGACAGTACTTTTCAACTCCGCTTGCTTAAACCTTATAACCCGATCCTTGGCATACTGTCCATGCAGTATTGCTCAGTGACCGCCCGGGAGGCAGTGGATAGATACGGAACTGAGTTCCGCCGTCATCCTGTGGGTACGGGGCCTTTCCGGTTCGTGGCATGGGAAGAGGGACAGGCGCTGGTACTGAAAAAAAATCTACACTATTTCGAAAAAGATGATAAAGGAAACCCGCTGCCTTATCTTGACGGGATCCAGGTTTCTTTTTATGACAGCAAGGCAACAGAATTTTTATTGTTCAGGCAAAAAGAACTGGAATTCATCAATGACATCGACGCATCATTCAAAGATGAAGTGCTCACCAAAAGCGGAATACTCCGCAAGGAATGGGAGGGGAAGATCCTGTTGCAGACCCATCCCTACCTGAATATTGAATATCTCGGGATCCTGGTGGATACTGCGAATGTTTTGACGGCCAATGCTGCGCTGCGATCAGTTAAAATAAGACAGGCGATCAACTATGGGTTCGACAGGCGGAAGATGATCCTTTATTTACGCAATTCATTGGGTACCGCCGCCGAATCAGGTTTTGTGCCGTTGGGTCTGCCTTCATTTGATTCATCCAGGGTGCAGGGTTATCATTATGACCCCTCCCGGGCCAGGCAATTACTGGCAGAAGCTGGCTATCCCGATGGAAAAGGTTTGCCAACGATCAAACTGATGACCATTGCGATCTATGCCGACATGGCCAATTTCATTGCCAAACAACTGGGAGAGCTCGGCATACCCGTGCAGGTGGAAGTGGTGCAGAAATCACTGCTGCTGGAACTGACGGCCAATGCAAGGGCTGTTTTTTTCAGGGGTAGCTGGATCGCCGATTATCCCGATGCGGAAAATTATCTTTCTGTTTTTTACTCAAAAAATCCTGCTCCGCCGAACTATACACGATATAACAATCCTGTTTTTGACAGGCTGTTTGAAAAAGCGATTGCGGAGAATAACGATTCACTTCGTTACCTGCTTTACCAGCAGGCCGACCAGGTGATAATCAATGATGCACCGGTAGTGCCGCTTTGGTATGATAAAGTGGTAAGACTGGTACAGCCTGTTGTGAAAGGATTCCACCCCAATGCGCTCAATTTACTTGAACTCAGAAGGACCCGGTTGGAATAAGTATATCCTGGTTTTAAATTAAAAGAAAGGGAACAGGGAAGCCTGCGTTTTGATTTAATTCAGACCTAACGGCAGAACCCGGGCATCAAGCTTGCTCATTGCAGGGCTTTTAATTTATCACTGAACACTTTCCGGAATTTATCCAGCTTGGGCCGGATCACGATCTTGCAATAGGGGTTGCTGTTCTCATTGTTCTCGAAATATTGCTGATGGTAATTTTCAGCGGGATAAAACCGCGTAAAAGGGGTAATGGCCGTAACGATGGGCCGGTCAAATGCACCACTATTGTCCAGCTCCGCTTTATATCGTTCCGCCTTTTCTTTTTGTTCAGGATTATGATAAAAAATGGCGCTCCGGTATTGCGTGCCCACATCCGCGCCCTGCCGGTTTAGCGTGGTAGGGTCGTGGGTTTGCCAGAATACTTCCAGGAGTTCATCAAAACTGATCTTAGTGGGGTCGTACACGATCTGCAGGCATTCTGCATGACCCGTCTCGCCGCTGCACACTTGCTTATACGTGGGCTTCTCGGTATGCCCGCCGGTATAGCCGGAAGTGGCGCTGATCACGCCCTGCAATTCATTAAAGATCGCTTCTGTGCACCAGAAGCAGCCGTTGGCAAAAGTTGCAGTGTCTGTTTTTTGGGGGTCCATAGTTTCTTTCAATGCTATTGAATGATTGTTCATTAACATATCGTCCATTATCGCCGGTGATCTCCGGGCACAGGAAAACAGGCTTGTGAGACCTGCAAGGGTAGCGATGAACAGCGCTTTCATAAAAGGGTATTTTACATCACCTCGTAAATTTCGTGCAATTTACCTGCCTGACCATGATTTGTTTGTAAGTTAACGGACATTGACATTTTTTTTGATGATTCGTTAACGTTTAGCTGACAAAACTGGTCATTTCGCTTTCTTGGCAGTAAAAGATGCGGAGGGTGGGTCAGTGAATAGCTGTAATATTTACTTTTTCGATCCCGGGGAGATGCAGTTCAATATGCCGGTCGTGCGCCTTGTTCCCGAATTCGCTGATGATCTCCAGGATATCATAATCAATGAAATTACATTCACTGCCATCGATCGTCAATACCGAATAAGGAGGAATTTTTTCAAGCACCTCTTTAAGTTTTACTTTATTCAGGAAAGTTACATTACTGTTCAGCTTGATATGGTAAACCTCGGTCTCATGCACTTTTCGCTTCTCTATTTCGTATTCTTCTTTGAAATTATTCCGGATGATATAATAGGCAGAAAGCAATAACCCGGCTGTAACGCCGATCAACAGGTCGGTCATGAGTATGATGACAATAGTAAGAATAAAAGGAAGAAATTGTTTTTCCATACGACCCTTTTCTTCAATACTCGGCTGCCGCGTCCCAAATGTCATATCGAGAAACGTCTGAAGCGTCCCGTCCGTGGGGACGAGGAAGATGTGTTTATCGGCCATCATTTTCAAAACGTCATCGGGCACGATATACGCGTGCTCAATGGAATCCGCGCCAGCCTCCGCCGCGATACGAGTGGCTTTGTCACCAATGGCATGGG
>CAYSIU010000209.1:0-5474 GCA_964431095.1 uncultured Chitinophaga sp.
CAATCAAACTTAACCCGGCCTAGGCACTCTGGATTTCGAATATCCCATCTCAAACTTACAGCACCCGAATTTCCTCGACCGACTTCGGATATTACCTGGAATCCCGTCCATTCTTTACATTCGACCCCTATTTCCATGCGGGTTGTTATTACGTACAGGAAGCCTGCGGCATGTTTTTGGAACAGGCACTAAAGCAAGACACCGATCTTTCCCAACCCATGAAAATACTGGATCTCTGCGCCGCCCCGGGAGGTAAGTCCACGCACATCCAGTCATTGATCTCAAAAGACAGCATATTGGTCAGTAACGAGCCCATCCGATCCAGGGCCCATGTTTTAAAACACAATATTATTAAATGGGGTTGCAGCAATACGCTGGTGACCCAGAATGATCCGGCCGATTTTGCAGGGCTCAGGAATTATTTTGATGTTATTGTAGTGGATGCTCCCTGCAGCGGGAGTGGTCTTTTTCGTCGCGATCCGGAAACCATACAGGAATGGAGTCCGGGCCATGTGCAGTTCTGTAGCCGCCGGCAACAACGGATCATCGCAGATATATGGCCCGCATTGAAAAACGAAGGGGTATTGATCTATTCCACCTGTTCCTATTCAAAAGAGGAGGATGAAGAGTTATGTGAATGGATCATGAAGGAGTTCCCGGTTATTGATCTCCGTTTGCAGGTACATGATCACTGGTCAGTGATTGAATCATCGATTGGATATCGATTCTGGCCCTATCAGTCGAAGGGAGAAGGTTTTTTTCTTGCGGTTTTTCGTAAGAAAGGAGAAGAAAATCATTCTTATCAAAGAATAAAAAATAAGCTCATCCTTGCGAATACAAAAGAGCTGGGCCTTCTTTCACCATGGATCAGGGCAGGGGAGAGGGCATTCATCAAAAAACAGAACAGCATTTTTGCCTGGCCGGAAAATGGCGTCAGCGACCTGGCATTGTTGTCACTGGGACTCCGCATTATTTATGCTGGGGTATCCATTGGAGAGCCATTGAAAGGGAAATTACTGCCCGACCACGCCCTGGCGATGAGTACGATCCTCTCAGACCGTGTCAACAGGATCGCATTGCAGAGGAATGAGGCCATTCAATACCTTCAACGGAAAGAATTGCGACTGGAAACAACCGGGAAAGGTTGGCAACTGGTCACTTATAGTGATTTTCCTTTGGGATGGGTGAATGTATTACCCAACCGGGTGAATAATTATTATCCGCAGGCATTAAGAATATTAAAAGACTATTAAACCGTCCAATCCAGATAAAAAATCCACATATTTGCAGGAGAAATCTTATCGGTATGAAGAAGTTTGCCCTGTCCTTTTCCCTCCTTGCTTTCTTCTTTCTTTTTGCACAGGCCCAGAAGGCCGATCTGATGGTAAAAAGCAGCGACAAAGGACTCTACCTGGAACACAAAGTACAGCCGAAGGAAAGTTTTTATTCGGTCGGCCGGTTGTATAATGTTCATCCGAGGGCCATCGCGGCTTTCAACAAGCTGGATATGAATAAGGGATTGTTCATCGATCAAAAGATCCGGATACCATTGACCGACACTAATTTCACCCAGCAGGGCAATAGCGGCACACCGGTTTATTACAAAGTAGGACCCGGCGAAGACCTCGGGAAAGTCAGCCAATCCAACCGGGATGTCTCATTAGAGAACCTGCGTTCATGGAACAATCTTTCCGGCGACAATGTAAAAGAAGGGCAAAAACTGATCGTTGGCTTCTTATTGACAAAGGAAATGGGCTCCGTCACGATAACTCAAAAAGTAAAAAAGCCGGCGGAAGAAAAGAAAACGGAGGAAAAACCGGTTGTTACGGAGCCCATCACGGAAGAGAAAAAGCCTGAAGTGAAAGATGAGGGAAAGAAAACAGAACCTGCCACAGAAGAGAAAAAAACGGAAGTGAAAGAAGAAGTGAAAAAGACCGAACCAGTTGTTGAAAAAGTGAACACCAAACCGGTTGCATCCGATCAGGGATATTTTAAAACGCATTTTGAACAGCAGGTGAAGAAGCTCCCGGTCACAAAAGACGAAACCGTAACGGCCGGTATCTTTAAGACTTCCACCGGCTGGCAGGATGCCAAATATTATTTGCTGATCGATGCCGTGCAACCCGGAACGATTATCAAAGTGATCAACCCCACGAATAATAAGGCGATCTACGCCAAAGTGCTTGGCGAAATGAGCGGGATCCGCCAGAACGAAGGATTCCGGATCCGTATCAGCAATGCAGCCGCAGCAGCGCTCGAAATTACCGAAACAGATAAGTTTATTGTGAAAGTAAACTACTAGAGGCTGGGTGCTGGATACTTGATACTGGATGCTGGATACTGGATACTGGTTGTTCAGAAGCGATAACCTCTTAAGAAATCTTCTATGGTCATTTTTTTCTTTCCTTCCAGTTGCACTTCCAGCAGGTGGATATAACCATTCGTGCAGGCAAATTTCAAAAATGTTTTGCTGTCTGTTTCATATTCCCCTTCCCCGATGACAGGAATGCCGGTCTCTTTTTTTGATCGGTAGATCTTCATTACTTTTTCATTCAATACGGTGAAGGCCCCCGGATAAGGGCTAAGACCCCGGACCAGGTTATAAACATTTTCGACCGGCAGGCTCCAGTTAATGCGACAGGTTTCGGTATGGATTTTCGGGGCAGGTTTCAACATCGTCTGATGGTCCCCTTCTGACAATGTTGACTGGGGACTTTCTTTCAATGAACCTTCTGCCAGTTTTCTCACTGTTTCTACCAGCAGCTTTGCCCCAAACTCTTTCATTCTTTCATGCAATTCACCCGCAGTTTCATCTTCGCCGATAGGAAGGGTCTCCTGCAATAAAATATCGCCGGTGTCAATTTCCTGCTGCAGTTTAAATGTGGTGACCCCGGTTTCTTTTTCTCCATTCATAATAGCCCAGTTGATCGGGGCGGCTCCACGATATTGCGGCAGCAGGCTTGCGTGAAGATTGATCGTTCCCTTCGGCGGCATGTTCCATACGGATTCGGGCAGCATCCGGAAGGCGACAACCACCTGCAGATCAGCTTGCAGCGATTTCAGTTGTGCAAGAAATCCGGGACTCTTTAATTTTTCAGGCTGAAGGATCGCCAGGTTATGGGTCTTTGCATATTTTTTTACGGCGCTTTCATTCGTTTTCATCCCTCTTCCGGCGGGTTTGTCAGGCGCAGTGATGACCCCAACAATTGCACAACCTTGTTTCATCAATGCATCCAGGCTGGCCACCGCAAATTCAGGTGTCCCCATAAAAACAATACGAAGGCTTGTAACCGGGGAGCCCGGCTTGAAATCACTCATTGAAAAGTTTTTGCAAAAATATCAGACTAATTCTATCCTTCCTCAGTGATCATTTATTCGAAATCATCATAAAGCAGGTATTTCTTCCGGATCTTTTTAAACTCACTGAGTGCAGGTTCCCAGCTTTTCCTGATCTCCTCCTCGCTTTTTCCACCCCTGACCTGCTGCCAAAGATCATTGTTACCGGCCAGGCGGGTGATCGAAGACTGTTCCATGTTTCCTGATTTTGGTATAATGAAGAAACTGTCTTTTTGAGGAAAGGATCGATAGGCTTCCATCAGCCATTTCAGTTGTACCTTATTATTTGTCTTTTTCAACACTTCTTCCGGCGTACCGCTGAGGTCCCACCCATAACAAACTTCACCGTAATGTTTCGAACTCTTTGCCCCTTCATTGGGATGGGGTGTAAATGAGTACAGGTTGTCAGGCAGGGACGGATGACCAAAAACCTGGAAGGGTTTATCGGTTCCCCTTCCTTCGCTCAGCACGGTCCCTTCAAAAAAACAAGTGGAGGGATATAAGTAGATGGACTGAATGTTGGGCAGATTAGGGGAAGGTTTTACCGGGGGTACATATTTACTTTTATGCGTATAGTTCTGGCATTTGATTACCTGGAAATGGAAAGGGGTGTCAGGTGAATTTTTCGCGGTTAGGTAATACGCATATTTTGCATTGGCTTTTTCGCTTAACCATTTCTCCCCGGCGATCATAAATGCATATTCTGCGATGGTCATGCCATACACGATCGGGATCCGCTGGCGGCCTACAAAGGAGCGATATTTCAGATCGAGCACAGGGCCATCCACATAAAATCCATTCGGGTTGGGCCGATCGAGGATCAGCAGGGGCTTGCCCAGTTCAAAAGCCCCTTCCATGAATTCTTCGAGCGATGAGATGTAGGTGTAAAATCGCACTCCCACATCCTGGATATCGAAGATCAGTATGTCAACATCTTTCACATCTTCGGCGGAAGGTCTTCTTTTGCTCCCGTATAATGAAATAACAGGGATACCCGTCTTTTCATCAATGTAGTTCCCCACTTTTTCACCCGCATCGGCTGTGCCCCTGAACCCGTGTTCGGGTCCGAATATCACTTTAATGTCAACACCCAGTTTTCTCAATGTGTCAACCAGGTTGCTGTTCCCAACCATCGAAGTTGGATTGGCAAAAATACCGACGGTCCTGCCCTTTATCAGCGGCAGGTAAACGCTGATCCGCTCTGCCCCGGGGATGATTTTGGGTTCGGGTTGAGCCGAACTGCTCAATGCGCTCAGGAAAGACAATCCTATCGTGAAATACCTGAGACCTTTTAAATAATTCATAGCTTCAAATTTCAGGAAAATTATCAGTAAGACATTCATAAATATTTGAACGGTTGCATTGGGATAATTCAACTACCTTGCAGCCCTTTGTTTATTTTAATACATAAAAATGCAGCAGGCAAAAAAAGGGGATAAAGTAAAAGTACATTATCATGGCAAACTGACTTCGGGGGAGACCTTTGATTCATCGGCCAACCGGGAGCCGCTTGAATTTGAAATTGGAAGCGGATCCGTAATAAAAGGTTTTGATGAAGGTGTTACCGGCATGAAAGTAGGAGAGAAGAAAACGGTCAATATCCCTTCCGATTCAGCTTACGGGCCGCGCAATCCCGAAATGATAATAGAAGTTCCGAAAGAAAAGTTTCCCGGGGATATGGAGCTGGCAATCGGCATACCCCTGATGATAAATGATGGGGAAGGACGACAGTTCCAGGTGATCATCTCATCGATCAGGGACAATTCAGTTATGCTGGATGCCAATCATCCGCTGGCGGGTAAGGATCTTGTTTTTGAACTTGAACTGGTGGAGATTGTAGGCGGAAGCCCCATTATTATTCTGCCTTAGGCTGAAGCTTTTTTCGATTTAACCACCATGCCAGCCAGATTCCGCAAAGTGACCAGGCTACCAGTGCATCGATCAGGTCCCCTTTGATCATTTCCCAGGGCAGTTGGAAAAAGATATGACCAATATAGGGTCCCCAGAGAAAGAAAGCCAATCCCCAGGCCACTGAGCCTGAAAAGACCCTTCGGGCAATGGGCACCCCTCCCCGCGTGAGCACGTATATTAAAGAAATAACCAGGAAAATATCAACGAGAAAACAGCGGATCAGCGGC
>CAYSIU010000210.1:0-5470 GCA_964431095.1 uncultured Chitinophaga sp.
TCGCGGCACGCCGGATGTTGATATACGCATTTTTTACGATCGAATCCCTGCAACCAAAACCGTTAGTGACGATCAGTTTTACAGTAAACGATCCATAAGAATTATAAGTATGAGAAGGATTTTGCAGGGTGGAAGTACCGCCATCGCCGAAATCCCATTGCCAGCCTGCTGCACCGCCGGTAGAAAGGTCCTGGAAATTTACCGTGAGAGGGGGCTGACATTTGGCCGTATCCGGGGTGCTGAAATTGGCTACCGGGTTGGGGTTTATGGTTATATTTTGCGAGGTTGAATCGTGACAACTGGAATAGGTACTATACATCCATATGGTGTATGTCCCTGCTGCGGCATAACTATGCGTGGCGACAAGACCAGCGGAGGATCCGCCATCTCCAAAGGTCCAGGTGCTACCGGCAGGCGAAGGAGTCGATGTATTCAGGAAAGTGCCTTGTTGATTAACACAAAGCTGTGCGGGTGCATTCATGGTGGTATTGAATCCGCCAATGACGATCGGGTTGCTGCGGGCCGTATCCTGGCATCCTGCGGTACTGAATGTTACAAGCGTAACAATAAAAGTCCCGCTGCTGTTATAGGTATGAACGGGGTTGACTGCCGCCGAGGTATTCCCATCGCCGAAATCCCAGAGATAACTCAGCGTAGGCGGACCCGTGGATGTATTGGTAAAGGAGATATCTGCAGGCGGGCGACATACCGTGGGTTGCGTATTGGTAAAGCTGGCGCTCACACCTGTTGTAACGTTTATGTAATTGGTGCGGCTGAAAACTTTTGTACACCCTTTATCATTGGTAACTCTTAGCGTTACTGAATAAACACCTGCACTGCTGTAAGTGGCCTGCGGGTTTTGCAGGGTGGAGGTCACCCCATTCCCAAAATCCCAAAACCAGGCAGTATTGACGTTTCCGGTTCCGGCAGTAGAAAGATCCTGGAATTGGACGTGCAGCGGAAAACAACCACTGAGAGGGTTAGCCGAAAAGTCTACGGTAGGTGATTCATAAACTGTAATATATTGAGTCCGGGTGAGAGTATTAGAACCATTTGCATTGGTAGCAGTGAGTGTAACGGTATAACTACCAGGTGTAAAATAAGTGGCCGTAGGATTTTGAACAGTAGAAGTATTTCCATTCCCGAAATTCCAGCTCCAGGAAGTTGGGTTACCGGTAGAAAGATCCTGCAATGTTACAATGAGGGGTGAACAGCCTGCAAGGGGTGAGCCGGTAAAGTTAGCAACGGGAACCTGGCCGGCAACAAAGCTGGTCCCGGAGAGGATCAATGCGAAAAAAGTAGTTAGTTTCGCAAAGGGCTTGTAGAAATACGATTTCAATATGCACCTGGTTTAAGAGTACCCGCTTGAAAACGTTGTCCAAACTGCAAAAACTATTCCTTACGCCCGGTTTTGCATTGATAATGAATAATTTTTGTGTTCTGGCTAAAACGGATCAGATCAACGGATTTAAAACTCTGACGGTCTTAATAGTATTATGTTTAAAAGGCAAGGGAGCGGATTAAGAAATAAGGCAATCTATAAACGTAAAACCCCGATTTTCATTGTTTATCCAGCCTCATTGTTTTCGTTTCTCCTCCATCGGTTTGTGTCGCTTCTACATAGGTCCAGCTATTCCGGGTGATATGCCAGGTCCCGTTGATCAGGATCAAGGGGTAGGCGGCGGCAGTAAAATTAGCCCAGGTGGTCATGCTGCTCGCATCCCCGTCCCAGGTACCGGTTTTTTCAACAATTCCGTTATTGATCGCATCCACCATTCTGTTACTGTAGTATTTGAACCGGTAAGTGGAGAAATCGGAGGTAATATTGGTCCCGTTCCGGGTAAAGCTGGTAACAGCCCATTGGCCATCTGTCATGGCCTTGATGACCAGGTCTTCCTCGATGCTCTGTATGGTCTTTTTGCAGGCAGAAAGCAAAAAAAGGGATACGAGAAAAACCAGGGGTTTTTTCATAAATAGGTTTAATAGTCTTGCAAATTACATAGAATCCCCTGCTAATGCAAGAAATAACTTACGATAATGATACGAAGAGGGATTGCTGACCCATACCCTTTTTGCTGTTTAAAATCAAGAAGTTAATTTCACAGTATAACTGTTCAAGATCGTGAAAGGAAAGGGCTGGTTATCGTTATTGATGCTGTTCAACGCCTTGGTTGCCGGGGCGCAGCAACCGGAAGAACTATTAACGCAATGGGCACAAAGCTCTCCCATCGAAAAAATTTATCTTCATTTTGACCGCGATAACTATATCGCCGGGGAAACCGCCTGGTTCAAAGCCTATTTGTATTCCGACTTTCTTCCTGATACCATCAGCAGCACCCTGTACACCGAGCTGATCCATGGATCTTCAGGGATCCTGGTCCGGAAAATACTGCCCGTCATATCCGGAACTACTCATGGCCAACTGGAATTGCCTGATTCATTATCCTCTGGTTATTACCAGGTCAGGGCTTACACTGCTACTATGCTTAATCATGACACGGGTTTTATTTACCAGCGCAGCTTTTTTATTTATGGTAAAAAAAACAAAAACAAAAGCAATGATCTGGCTGAAAATAAAATACGATTGGAATTCTTCCCCGAAGGAGGGAACCTGGTACAGGGATTTGTAAATACGGTAGCATTTAAAGCAACGGATGAAAACGGTCTGCCTGTATCCATAAAAGGCATTGTGAAGGATGACAAAAATGACACACTTGCATCGTTGAATACTTATCATGATGGGATGGGGGTCTTTGAATTAGATCCTGTGCAGGGCAAGCAATATTATGCAGTGCTGAACGACAGGCAGGGGCCATCATTCAGCCTGCCCGCATCAACTGCCAGGGGGATTGCTCTGTCCATCATACCTCACCCGCAAGGGGAGTTTTTTGAAATTAAACAACCAAAGGGCGATTCTGTTTTCCACGCAGCTTACATGATCGGGCAGATGCAACATCATGTGCTGTTTCGTCAGCAGTTTACGGGTGTACGGGAAGAAATGCAGGGAGTGATCAATACCCAGCGCCTGCATTCAGGGATCCTGCAGGTTACTGTATTTAATAAAGAAGGATATCCGCTCGCTGAACGACTTTGCTTTGTCAACAATAAAGAATATATACAACCGGCCGAACTGGTAGCCGATACGGTCGATTTTTCTCCCAGGGCCAGAAATCATTTTAAGATTCAATTAAAAGATACGGTCCAGGGAAGTTTTTCGGTTTCCGTCACTGACCCGGATCGTGACGATGGCGGAATAAGGGAAGAGAATATATTTTCGCGGTTGCTTCTCAGTTCTGATATCAGAGGATCTGTTCATGCCCCGGCTTATTATTTTCGTTCCGACGAAGATTCGGTAAAGACGGCATTGGACCTGCTGATGATGACCAACGGGTGGCGCAGATTCCGTTGGACAGAATTGCTTAAAAATAAACAACCTGCTGTCCGGAACAGGGATGCGGCATTTATTACACTGGAAGGGAAAGCCTTGCTCCGGGGATCTAAAAAACCTTTTGCAGAGAAACAGTTGCTGGTATTGATCACGCTGCCTGACAAAAAAAGGATCACGCAGTTGACGATCACCGATAAACAGGGCTATTTTAAGATAGATTCCATCTTATTTTTCGGGACCGGCCGCCTTTTATTCACCGATATAAGGGGCAAAAAAAGTCAATACATTGATATTAAATTGTCAGGTGATACCCTGACAAGATCATTCCATCTTAGGCCGACTGATGATGTAGTACAGGCTGGAATGAAAAACTGGGATACAGCCAACGTACCGGGCATCGCTATAGATTATGATGCTATTCAAAAAGCGAACGGGTTGATGCTGGAGGAGGTCAGGGTAAAAGTAACGAAGAAGTCTCCGTTGGAAGAGCTGGAGGATAAATATACCAATGGGATTTTTTCAGGAATGGCCGAAAAATCGATTGACCTTGTTAACAGCGAAGAGGCGATGCCCTATAATAATATTTTTGAGTACCTGCAGGCAAGGGTAAACGGGCTCCAGGTTTTCAATGATGGCCTGGATTACCGGGTTTTTTACAGGCAGTTACCGACCGTGAGTGCCCTAGGCAACATACCCATGACACTTTACCTGGACGAAATACCAACGGACGCTTCGTTTATATCATCCATCCCTGGCAACCAGGTAGCCCTGGTGAAAGTCTACAGTTCCTTTATTGGCGCTTCGGGAAACGCCCCGGGAGGCGTGTTGGCTATTTATACAAAAAAAGGAGCTGATTATGTGAATACCCGGGGTTTTGCCAGTTATGGTAAATACGAAGGTTATTCCATCATTAAAGAATTTTATGCGCCGGATTACGGGGTGAAAAAGGACGAAAACATGAAGCCGGATAACCGGATCACGCTCGATTGGCGCCCGGATATCCTGTCGAATTATATCAATCCCTCCATCCCTTTTGGTTTTTATAATAATGACCGCAGCCGGAAATTCAGGGTAGTGGTCGAAGGAATGACCACTTCAGGCAAAATGGTTTCTCTTGAAAAAATCATTACCGCAAAAAAATAACGGCGGGTGAAAAGAAAAAGCCCCCGGTTCTTACGGGAACCGAGGGGCGTAGGTTTTTCAACCATTCAACTATCCAATTATTTGGGGAAGCCGGGGTCGGCTTTTATTTCGTCGATCTGTTGCCGGTGACGGTTGTCATGCGCGGCCATCATCAGGCAGAGTTGGTAGCAATCGATCCAGCCAAATGGCATTTGTACCAGGTGGTTCCTCATGTCCTCGGTAGTGGATTTCATGTATTTGATATGCTCGGCCCGCATTGTTTTGAACGCGGAAATGGCATCGTTCAGTGATTTATAAGGAGTGTTTTTGGGTTCAAAGGGTTCCGAGGTTTTGACTTTATTGGTCCTGTTTTCGATGAGTTGAATAAGGGCTGCATCGGTCATTTTTATTTCGGAGCGCTTTTCGGGATTTGGTGAACCTTTCATCGCTTTTTCCATCATGTCCCAAAGATTTTTCTCTGCAATAGCGATATGGTACATGCATTCTTTCACCGACCAGCGGTCTGCGGAAGGTTTAAAATTAAGCTGGGCATTCGAAAGTCCTTTTACGCTTTTTAAAACATCGGCCCGGGTATCCTTCATCAGGTTAATGGCTGATTTCCGCTCCTGCTTGGAAAGACTATTGTTGTTAATGGTGCCTGCAAGACCTGTTATGACGAGCACTGTCAACAGGAAACGTCCCAACGTTCTTTTTAGCATGTCAGGTTGATTTTGATCGTTACTGGATATGGGGGCTGTCCAAAGGGCGGGAAGGCATGCAAAAGATACAAAAGTTCCCGGATTGACCAATAAAGTTTTTTAGACAGTTCCAGGGTTATTATTCTGGCGGTTTACAGGACTTATTTTCGTTTGCGCCTGGTATTTTATTGATAAGGAAATAAAAGATGATTTTTCCATTTTATGTTTCTCAGGCTTTGTTGCGGGCACAATGTGGATGAAA
>CAYSIU010000211.1:0-5467 GCA_964431095.1 uncultured Chitinophaga sp.
ATTGTTCCTGCAGCAATAGCCGGGATACCTCCTGTTCCCATGTATTTTCAATGGCCTGCTGAGTGTTCTGCGCATTTTGCGGATAGCCCTGCTGCTTCATATATTCTTCTGTCATATTCACCTTTTTATTGAAATCATCCACTTTTATCCTTTTTCCATTCACCCTGCCGATGGTGTTTCCCGAACCTCCCCGGAACAATCCCCGGTTCTTGCTCGAAAAATAATCGGTAAGAATAAATCCAATCAGGGCCAAGGCAATCAGCATCACAGAGATCCTTGCTCCTTTCTCCCGTATCGTTTGAATAATTGACATAATCTTTTATATAGGGTTTTGAAATCCCAAAGGCCTGCTTTGAGGACGGCAAAATTAGGGTTTTTGGGGATATGTTGTGGGTAATTGAACCCGGATAGTTGAGTAGCGGCCAATTGATAATCAGGACGGTTTGTTGTTCAGCGATCCAGGTCCTGGCTTTCCGTCAATTTATCTTTAAATGAGATCGGTTATTGAAATATCTGCATTCGATCCGGCTGTTTCCTGTACCCGACAATGGGTGATGACCAAGGGGGTTTTTTATCCCCAGATGGTTGTGAATGGCAGCAGATCGCTGTGAATAGCCGGGAGTGGAACGTGGATATGAAACTGGATGATTGGAAATTAAAAAGACTCGACAGATATTTTTTCCCGCACTGGTGAAAATTTAACGTTTTCTCCTCCGGTAATCCACAGTGCCGTCTTTGCGATCAACCTAAAAGTTTTACAGGTCTGAATTTAACAGTGTTGTGGAAATATCCATAAAAAGCAGTCCTGGTAAGATAGGCCTGTGTGGATTTCCCTGCGTCCTATGTGAATTATTTCAATGCAGTAACTTTGTAATGGATTTTTTTCCACTAATTCACAGCTATAATAATAATAGAGTTCTTTTAATAAAAATATAGTATTACTATTATTATATAGTAGTGAAATGTGAAAGAAAATTGTTTTGAAAAATCAGTCTGGTTAGCGGAATATTGCCGGATTATCAGGAACCAGCGCTATTGAAATGAGTAATGAAACACTTGATACCGCAAGATCGAATGTAGAAAAACGGGGATTCCTCGAAATTGATCTGGATCCTACTCTTGACCTGTTTGCCGCCATTGAAAAACTGAAAAAAGAAAAGAATGCCGTGATACTGGCCCATTATTACCAGGAGGCGGATATCCAGGATGTGGCGGATTATATCGGGGATAGTCTCGGTTTGGCACAGAAGGCAGAAAAAACAAATGCGGATATGATCGCGTTTGCCGGGGTGCATTTTATGGCGGAAACCGCCAAGATCCTGAACCCCTCAAAAAAAGTTGTGATCCCCGATCTGAAAGCAGGATGTTCTCTCAGTGAGAGCTGTCCCCCGCCCCTTTTCAAAAAATTCAGGGAGCAGCATCCCGATTATGTGGTGGTGAGCTATATCAACTGCAGCGCAAGCATCAAGGCCCTGAGTGATGTGATCTGCACCAGCAGCAACGCAAAGGCCATCGTGGAAAGCTTTCCCAGAGAGCAAAAGATCATTTTTGCGCCGGACAAAAACCTGGGGGCTTATATCAACAAAGTCACTGGCCGTGATATGCTGTTGTGGAATGGTGCCTGTATGGTGCATGAAATTTTCAGCTTGGAGAAGATCACCAGACTGAAAGTGCGGCATCCCCGTGCCAAACTCATTGCCCATCCTGAATGCGAGGACCCGGTCTTGCGACTGGCAGACTTTATCGGCTCTACTACGGGGTTGCTGAAATTCACTCAGTCTGATCCTACGGCGGAATATATCGTGGCCACCGAAACGGGTATACTGCACCAGATGATGAAAGCCAGTCCGCATAAAACATTTATTCCTGCACCGCCCAACAATAGTTGCGCCTGCAATGACTGCCCGCACATGAAACTGAACACCCTGGAAAAACTTTATCTCTGCATGGAATATGAAACGCCCGAGATCATAATGGAAGAAGAATTGAGATTGGCAGCGAAGAAACCGATAGACAGGATGCTGGAGATAAGTAAAAAAGCTGGATTATAATACACATCATTGTTTCGAACTAAAACAAAGAAATAAACAAATGCGCATGAAGAAAAAAGTCTTACTGTTGATATTCTTGTTTGCCGCAAAAACCGCCATTTGGGGACAATCCGAAGAAGCCACTACGAAATCCGGAAAAAAAGTGATCCTGTATGCCAACGGTACCTGGACGTACGCAGAAGGGGCCAAGACAGAAAACAAAACCAAACCAGAAGAGAAAAAAGAGGAGAAAAAGAAAGAGGCTGATAAGAAACCGCAACCCGAAACACCAGTAATGACCGGGGATTGTTCAGACCGGTTTGAGACGATCGAGGACCAGCGAACAGGAATTCGGACCACCCGGACAAAGAATATGATCATCGTCGCCAGCGAAAAGGATACCAAAGAGATTGATATAACGCTTCAAAAAGGGGCCCGGGGGGTGATCCGGATCAGTCTGCGTCCCGTGGGGGCCGGGGAATGTATCGCCGAAGGGAACAAGATTGATATCGAATTCAGCGACGGTTCAAAACTCGAGCTGTCCAATGATGAGACTACCAATTGCCGGGGAGAAGCGACGGTGAACCTGGGGGGAAATTATGGGAGAAAAAAGCAACTGGAGGAAATAAGCACAAAGAAAATAAAGACAATGAAAGTATGGACACAGTTGGGGTCCGTACAAAAAGAATTTTCGGAGGAGAACCGGGAGCAGTTCTACCAGGCAATTAATTGCCTGATAAAAGCATAGTTTTTTATGGGAAAACCTTTATCCGTTCTTTTCTTTCTCATCGGTAGCAGCCAGAATAACGATAGCTACCCCAACAAGAAACGGACAGGAATGGCCCGGGTTAACGGGAGATTTCCGACAATAGCATTCGGGTGCATTGGCGATCTCTTTTACCCGGGTTTAAAAAACCGAGGGTAAGTTTGGTGATCTCGAAATCAAAGGTTTCGTAAACATGATTTAATTTATAGCCCGCAGATTTTATTTCTTCCTCGTTTCGTATGTCATAAAGCAGCCAGGCCTTTTTCCCGGGCCGGACCACGGAGTCAGCAAACGGTTTTCGAAGAGAAACCGCATAGAAGCTGAATGAAGAACTATAAAAGTCATTCCAGAAATAAACGGCCTCCGGATCTATTTTTCCTTTGGATGCTTCTGCCAATACATTGCCCCCCTGGTAAGATAACAGGCGAGGATAAAAATTACTGTTGAGCAAATAAAAGAGAGTGACCATCGACAGTACGGGTAGTAATACAATTTTGCTATCCCCGGTGGATTTTTTTCTGATAATAACAAAAAGGATAACGAACAAAAGCAGCAACAGGCCGGCGATAAGCCATGGGTTTTTCAGCGGGAAGGCCCACCCGTTGAGAATCCCCGCCACGACGAGCACCAAAAAAAAAGACCACGAGCTGTATAATAAATACAGACCGCACCCATTTTTCATTTCCCCGGTTTTTTATGATATAAGCTGCCGTGAGCACAGCGGAGGAGGGGAAAGCGATGTTGAGATAATGGGGGAGCTTGAAACCGGAAAAAGTAACCAAAAGTAACATAGTTATAAAAACTCCGGGGGTTAGCCACTCTTCTTTTCGTTGCAGGAAATGCCGGATACGGCCCGCAACAGCGAGATAGGCCAAAATGCTCCAGGGGGCAAAGGCCCAAAGAAAAGAGTGGAGGAAAAGAAAATAATCAGTGCTTGTATTGTGGTCGATCACGGCTCCCAGGCGCTCAATGCTTTGGTTAAGCAAAATGAATTTCACCCCGTTGATATGATCCCTCCCCCTTACAATGGTTTCGGGGTGCAGGTTGAATTGCAGGTAATAACAATAAACAACAGGCGATATAAGCAGGGCAAAAAGAATAACCAAAAGCAGCCATTTCCAATGAAGGAACAGCCGCCAGTTTTTTTGATAAAGAATATAAAAGATGACCGCTACGGCCGGGACAAAGATCCCGATATGTCCCTTTGTGCAGAAACCAAGGGCCAGGCCCAAGGCGGCGCCCGCAACATTCAATATTTTTCTATGCCGGGTAAATTCAACGAGTTGCCAGGTGGCAAAGACAATGCTTGCTGTCAGGATCGCATCCATCCTGACATCGGAGTTGGCCAGCATAAACGCAAAAGCAGAAGCCAGGATCAGGGAAGCCAGCCTGCCTGTTTCACGATCATATAATACTTTTCCCAGGCGATAAGCGGAATAAGCGCCCAGTATGCTGAACAGGAAAGAGGGGAATTTATAAGCAAAACCCGAAACGCCAAATAACTTATAACTGAAAGCACAAAGCCAGAAAAAAAGATGGGGTTTATCCAGGTAGGCGCCGGCATGATCGACCAGGGTAACATAATCGCCGGTAAGGTACATGTGCAGGGCAATATTAGCATGATGGGCGGCATCGTTGTCCATCAGGGGCACAAAGAGCCCGGCGAGATACACAAGCCCAAGCAGGGAGAAAAGAAAAACACAAACAGCCCGGGAAAGAATAGGAGGAGGCAAGAAAATTTTTAAGCAAAGAAAACGTCTTTTGTTTACAACAAAGCGATCAGCTCTTTTACTTTTTGAGCAATCAGGTCCCTTACCTTGTTGAAATCTTCCCCGGTCATCCCCCGGGGGTCCGGGATATCCCAATCAACGAATTTCTCAGAGGGCATCCAGGGACAGGCATCGCCGCAACCCATGGTCACCACGACGCTGAACGGGGCGAATTTTTCCACTTCCTGCAGCGATTTGCTGTATTGTTTATTCAGATCATACCCCAGTTGCTTCATAGCGCCCATAGCCTCTGGATTTATGACGCCCGAGGGTTTAGAGCCTGCGCTGTAGGCCTCAACCATACCGGCCCCCAGCCGGTCCGCAAAAGCCTGGGCCATCTGGCTGCGATTGCTGTTTTCTATGCAAACAAAAAGGATCTTTTTTTTCATAATGAAGGAGAAAGACCCCGTTAAAAACGGGGTCTTGTTCGTTAACAACAGCCCCATTCTCCAGGACCGCCCCCGCAACAACCGGCGTTACCGGGATCGTTGAAAGACTGCACATTTGTTTTCATGGCTTTACTGTTTATGGTTAAGAAAAATAATAGGATCAGCAACAGGCTTTTTCATTTTTTGCTTTCAGGATGGTAAAAAGAGAATTGAATTCATGGTTAAATTTTTCAAAGGCCTTCCAGTTAATGCAGTAGCAACTCCGGGGTCCATCGATCGTTCCCGAGACCAATCCTGCCGTTTTCAATTCTTTCAGGTGTTGCGAAACGGTCGACTGGGCCAGTGGGAGCATTTTGACGATTTCGCCGCAAATGCATTCATTTCTTTGGGCCAGCACTTTCAGGATAGCGATCCTGGCGGGATGGCTCATGGCTTTGGCAAAGCCCGCGAGATCCTGTTCCTTTTGGATAAATTCATCTTTTTTGTGAAAGGCCATTTTAATCTTATATCACA
>CAYSIU010000212.1:0-5462 GCA_964431095.1 uncultured Chitinophaga sp.
ACGGCCAAGTTACAAAAGTTAATCGGAGTTACCGTCGATGAGGACTTATTGGTTCAGCCTCCATAGCGCCAAACCCATGTTAGCTGCAATCCGATATCAGAACCTTGATAGAATTTCTTGCGCTGTCAGATCGTCTAGGCTTGCGGCATGCTGAAGATCAGCCATCCCTTTCTGCTCATTTCCCTGACGCAAATAAGCCATGCCTCGAGTGCAATAATTATTCGAATACTGGGGGCTTAATCGAATTCCTTCTGATGTGGATTCAATAGCTTTATCAAATTGTCCTAGGTTTAAATAGCAATAGCCAAGGTTATTTAATGCTCTTGATTTTGTAGAATCATATTCAATTCCCAACATCCCTCCAGTATCGATCCATTGGAGTTGGTCAAGCTTGGGAATAGCAAGGTTAAAAAACTCAACCGCACTTGCGAAATCTTTTTTGGACAAATAACATAAGGCAATCGATTGATTATTTTCAAAAGAGTCTGAGAGTCTCTTTGATTTGAAAAAGTCATCGAGGGCCTCGTCATATTTTTGCGTCATTCTATAACAACCTCCCCTTTGAGAATATGGATAATAGTTTTCAGGATCAAAATCAATTGCCTTGGTATAACACATGATAGCTTCACCATAGTCGCCGCTTTTAAATGCACTGTCAGCTACTGTTATATATGCTAACGCTTCTGGATTGACCTTCTTTCCTAAAACTGAAGTTGGGGCTGTTTCCCTTATTCTTTTAATTAAGTCTTCGATGTTCATAAATCATTGTTTAGATGAGCCAGTTATGGGTTTCAGCTAACAGTATTATATACTTACTAAGCGAATATAATTTGATTCATCAAGATGCTGTAAATCAATCGAAGTAATTCCGCAATGATAATCAAGCAGATACTAAAGTGATCCTTTCGCATTGGCCTTAACTAAAGCCCTGGTCTAACTTCTGGCAGGCAGGTTTGGGCCATAAAATGTTGGCTGAAGGACATCATTGTGTAACCGGTTTGAATAAAATCGCTTCATCCGGATTTTTGATTGCTGAGAGTATGTTTTCAGCAACCTTGTCTATTAGTTTGTTTCCCCAAAAAGGGTCGTTAACATCATAATAAATTACACGGATGTGTTGGAGATCAAATGGTACATCCTCTTCATTTGAAGAAACTAAAACCACAGGTTTTCTCAATGCATGGGCGAGCCCAAGTTCATAAAATACGTTGGGATTTCTTTTTGTTAACTCAGCAATTAGAACCTTTGCGGAATTTATGCCCGACCAAATTTGGTCTATTATTTTCCCTGTCCCAAAAATATCATGATCAGCTCGAATTGGATTTAGTCCCGCTTTTCTTATTGCAGGCTCATAGATTTTTTGATAATACTCTCCGAGCGGAGGCGCGAATGGCATCATAACAAAGCAACCATCGGTAGCAACTATTGTGACAGCTTTTCCAAGTTTTTTTATTTCAGTTGTTGAATCAACAAGAGACGTTGTTGATGATGGGTCAGACGAAATATCAATGACTCTGTACTTTTCACCGACTTTTTCGAGAAGCTTGGCTGTTGCTAGTGATTCGGTGAATATGTCAATAAATTCGGAGTGTTTTTCTTCTGGAACTCTGAAGCTGTCAGTGAGTGCATTTTCAAAGAATTTTCTGTCTGGTAAATTTTCACCTCTATAATGTTTGTACACATCACTAATAGTCGGGGCATTTAGCACAGCTTCGCGGTAGCCTGTTAATTCATCATCCGGTGTTTGCGGTCGTAGGATTTTTTTAGCTAACTCTGTTGGTTTAATCCTTTTAGGTCCAGTTCTTTCCAAAAGACCGTATTTTAGTGCAGAACTAATCTCTAATTGATATGGGCCGCCATATCCGACTCCTACAAAAGCTGCCGACTCGGCTTCAGTACATTCTTTTCCGGCATTCTGATCAATTATGGCTTTTGGAATTCGGAGTGCCTTAACTATTGAATGTCTTGGATAGTTGGAGCTTACGGCGGACGAAACTCTTTTCGGCATCGAGGACTTTTTCACTTCTCTCTTTGATTTTTTTCCTCTCTTTGACCTATTCTTTTTTACTTCTTCAACCATATCGGCAGTGGGCTTGCCATTTCCTTCCGTACTCATAATATAAGTTTTGTATTTAAAGCTACGACTATTTATATGCATTTTGACTTACAGCCAAAAGTATTATATACGCACTAAGCGAATATAATTTAATTCAGCAAGACACTGTAAATCGATCAAAGTAATTCCCAATGAAAATCAAGTACATACTGCAATGATCCTCTTGCATTGAGCTTACCAAAGCTTTCGTCTCGCTACGAGCCGGCTGGTTTTGGCGTGCTATGTTGCCTGCAGCTTTGGATAATTAAATGCTTTTGTGCAATTACAACAGATCCTGGAATAAAAGCTTAGTGATAAAATGGTTTATAAATAAAAGAAGTATGTGAAAAGATATCTTTTTTCAAATTATGCTAATACTCTAAAAACATTTGCTGAAGTTTATCTTTGTCTTTTGTTATGGTAAGTGCAAGCATTAAAAGTATTCTTGCCTTTTGTGGATTCAGGTCATCTGATGCAATTGTACCGAGTTTTTTGTCATCGAATACCTGGTGAAATTGTGTCACACGCCCCGAAGCTACCCTCGAAGACCGTACTACCACAATTCCTTTCTTAACGGCTGTGTCCACTGCCTGCAACATAGACTTGTTGAACGTCCCATCCCCGGAGGCGGCTATGATCAATCCGTCAACCCGATCATTTATGAAAGCCTTTATGGCAGATGCACTCGCATCAACATACATATAGGCAATTTCCACTTTTGGAAGGCTGTCAAGCTTAGAAACATCAAATGGGCTATGGTCGCTTTTCTTATTTAAGGGTTGGGCGTAATAGGTCACTCTTCCATCATAAACCTGCCCTATTGGACCTGTGTTAAAGGAGGCAAATGCATTGACATTAGTGGTGTTTACTTTGACAACGTTCTTCGCGTCATACAACATTTCATTAAAGCAAACCATAACGCCCTTTCCCCGGCTTTGGGTGTCGCCGGCTACAACTATTGCATCGTATAAATTTTTAGGCCCATCCGCACTGATTGCAGTCGCTGCCCGCATAGCGCCGGTAAGGACAACCGGCTTTTCTGATTTAACAGTCAGGTTAAGAAAATAAGCGGTCTCTTCCTGCGTGTCTGTACCATGCGTAATGACAATTCCATCTGCTTCATTTTTCTCAAAAATTTCATTGATCCTTTTTGCAAGTTTCATCCAAATTTGAACCGTCATATCATAACTGCCAACTGATGCAATTTGTTCACCGGTGATATTTGCTATCTTATTAATGGATGGGATATTTTTCAGCAGTTCATCTATCGGGAGCTTCCCTGGTATGTAACCGGCACTTGTAGCACTGGTTCCCTGCCCGGCAATAGTGCCTCCGGTTGCCAATATAATGACTCTCGGTAAATTTTGCGCTATGCCAAAATAAGACCAGGTAATACAAAGAAAAAAAAGAAATATTTTTCGCATATGCAATACAGTTGTCGGGAAAAATTGCAGCCGAAAGTATTATAGACGTACTAAGCGAATATAATTTAATTCATTCAAGTTGCAGTGTAAGCTCCCCCAAGAGGGGCCACTTGAAGTTAGAGATTATCTCTTAACTGACCTCCTCCCTTTTTTCAGGCCAAGCTAATTTGTAGGTTTCGGGCGATGCAATTATTTATTTTCTGACATCCGAGACTCAATTGATACTATTCAAGCTTTGCATCCAGGTTCAATGAATTGTGTAAAAAACACGTTTACCGAAGTTTCAGAAGCATTATTTTTCCTAAAGCAATTCCAACATCCAGGAATTTGGCGCATGGGGTTATAAACACTATGTGTACAAATCGGCTTCACTTTCAGCAATTTTTCTTTGAATTTTGCTAATTACTAATTATTTTAGCAATGAGTTGGGAAGAATATATCCCCCAGAACATAAAAAAGCTCTATGAAATTCATGACTTTAAACATGCTGCCGCAATTCTAGCACATGAATTTCCCGAGCAGTTCAAAGATATTTGCTCAGCTCTATTAAAATTTAAATTTACTGAGGACGATGTTAGAAAGGCAGGTGGTAACGAAAGTGAAATACCAAAAAAATTTTCAGACCTATTGCGTCCTCTGGATTGGAAAGAAAGTCAACTAAATGCTCAATTGCTGGTCGATGATGAAACAGTAAGTATAGATACACACAAAGTGGACTATATTAAAGGGAGGGTTGCTTTTGATTTAGAATGGAATAGCAAGGATCAGACGTTTGATAGAGATCTTTATGCCTTTAGGGTATTCTTTGAATATAATAAGATTAGTGTAGGTGTATTGGTGACTCGTAGCAATGAATTGGATTCCTTTTTTGCAGCGTTAGGAGAATATAATGACAAATATGGAACGATTAGAAGCTATGCGTCTAAATTCGGTGCTAGTACGACACATATGGGAAAGCTGCTACCTAGGTTAAAATCTGGCAGGAATGGAGGTTGTCCTGTTTTGGTTTTTGGTATTACTCCAAGATTATTAAAAAAGTAGATTATGACTAAATTAATCGCCGCTGAAGATTTTTTAGAATTTGTTGGAAATCGTAAATACTCTACCGTGCTCGCCGATCCCCCCTGGCAGTTCCAAAACAAAACGGGTAAAGTTGCGCCTGAACATAAGAGGTTATCAAGATATCCAACTCTCAGTTTGCAAGACATAATGGACATTCCTGTTCAAGTTGCAACTAACGAAACGGCTCACTTATACCTTTGGGTGCCAAATGCACTTTTAGCAGAGGGACTCGAGGTAATGAAAGCTTGGGGATTTACTTATAAAACCAACATCGCATGGTATAAAATTCGTAAAGATGGAGGACCAGACGGAAGAGGAGTTGGGTTCTATTTTCGTAACGTGACTGAATTAATACTTTTTGGCGTTAGAGGCAAGAAAGCTAGAACACTTTCTCCAGGAAGAACTCAAACAAATATTATTGCTACAAGAAAAAGAGAGCATAGCAGAAAGCCAGACGAACAATATAAAATAATTGAGAGTTGCAGTCCGGGTCCATTCCTAGAATTATTTTCTAGAGGTACTAGAAAAAATTGGACGGTGTGGGGCAATCAAGCGGATGAAAATTACTATCCGATATGGGATACGTATAAAAATCATTCTCAAATTGAAAGTATCGGCGGGGATCTGCCAAAAATTATCAATCTTTCCAAGGCAATGAGAAAAGCTAAGTAATGCATAAAGTGAAAGTTTTTTCTTTAATAGAAGTAAACATCGTTATTACACATTTATGGTCGGACAAGGCAATTCTTAACCAAGTAGACACTCTAAACCAATGGCCCCCGAAATGTCCCCTAAAATGAAAAGCATTAGATGAAGTCAAATTGTGCTATTAATTTAATTGAATATTTATTTTCTGGCGACAGTTCTAGCAATGCGATAAA
>CAYSIU010000213.1:0-5460 GCA_964431095.1 uncultured Chitinophaga sp.
AAGACTCTTTCCCCTGATCTCTTCCAGACTGTTCGCCTCGATCATTTTGATTCCCGCAGGGTTGATATCAATAAGCCTGCAGGCCCTGTCGAGGAGTTTAATGCATTCGGGATCCGTTGCTAAAATCGTACGCAGCCTGTTTTCGCTTTCCTTTAGTTCCTGCGCTGCTTTTTTTCGTTCTTCGATGTTCCTGGCGATAGCGAGCACTCTCCCGTCCGGTAACAGTTTTACATTGGCTTCTACTTCGACAATCGTCCCATCCTTATGGATCATTCTTCTTTCCCGCAATATCGTGTCACCGCTCGTAAGAAGCTCAAAGCGAATGGGGTCTGTTTTCAGCTGTTGAGGGTCAATGAGGGCAGTAATATTTGATTGCAACAATTCCTCCCTGGTATACCCGAATGTTTTGCATATGCTGGAATTAACGTCAATAAAATTACCGGCTTGGTCGGTGATCATGATAAAATCAGATGCCTGCTCGATCAGGGAGCGGTACCGCTCTTCGCTCTTTCGCAATGCTTCCTCTGCTTTTTTCCGCTCGGTGATATCACGCATGATGGCCTGGAACCTCCCTCCCGAAAGTTGTTTCAGGCTCAGTTCAGCCTGTAGCAAACTGCCGTTCTTTCGTTTCATCTTCCGTTCCGTAATGACGGACTCTCCTGATTCAAGAATCCCGATCTGGCGATCCTGCTTAGCAAGTTCTTCTTCCGGCACCACATCTGAAATAGATAATTTCAAAAGTTCTTCCCTTGTATAGCCCAGCATTTTGCAGGCGCTCGGATTTGCTTCGATATATTTTCTTTCAGGATTCGTGATCAGGATCCCGTCGGATGCCTGCTCGATCAATGAACGGTATTTTTCTTCGCTTTCCTTCAAAGCCATTTCAGCTTTTTTCCGTTCCGTAATATCCACGATACTCCCCCGGATGAGCACCTGGCTCTCTGAGGGCAACCGTACGAGCCATATTTCACAGGGTATCTGATTCCCCTGTTTATCGATATGGGCACATTCAAAAGAAGGTTTGGCCCCGGCAATGGGAGCAATGAGTTTTATCAGAGGGGCCTCTGCCGACAACCTGTCATCAGGCTGATATTCCGGGCTTACTTCCACGGGGCCGATGCTCAGCAATTCTTCCCTGGTCATTTTGAAAAGCCGTTCTGCGCTTTCGCTTACATTGACAAATTTTCCTTTTTCCATATCCAGCACTACGAGCGCTTCCGTTGCATTTTCCACCAGTGTCCTGTACCGCTCTTCACTTTTGCGAAGTGCATCCTCTGCCCTTTTTTGTTCCGTAATATCCACATGCATACACACAAAACGCGGTTCACCCGAAACGGAGGGGATAGAAAAAAGTGTAGAAAAGCAAAAACGCCGGGATCCATTGCGGTGAATGAAAGAATATTCCACCGGTCCCACCGGTCTGCCGGTTTCTTTTACCTGTTGAAGAGTTTGAACAAATCCCGCCGTCTCCTCAGGAGTATGGATCAGTTTGTCGAGTGTCTGACCTGTCGCTTCAGCCGTTGTCCATCCAAAAATACTTTCCGAAGCCCGGTTCCAGAAGACCACCTCTCCATTCTCGTTGTACCATTGCACGGCTACGTTCGGCGTATTCTCAATAGAAGCCAGGAGTTGCTCGCGGCTTCTTTTTATTTCTTCTTCGGCTTTTTTCCGTTCCGTGATGTCCATCATACTGCCGGTCATCCGCAACGGGTTACCCTCCTTATCGCGGATGATATAACAGCGGTCGTACAATGTTTTGTAATTCCCCTTCCCGGTGTCAAACCGGTATTCTGAAATAAAAATATTGGAAGCGGAAGCCAGTGTTGCATGCTGCAATTGAATTATTTTTTCCCGGTCATCGGGATGGATCCGTTGCTCCCAGATATCCACTGTGGGGACAGGGTCATTCACGGTAAGGCCATATAGATGCTGGTGGGTTTCATTGGCCCACAGTTCATTGCTGTCGAGGTTCCAATCCCAAACGGCATCATTGGTGGTACGGCTGATCAATTCAAAACGTTCGTTGTAACGACTGACCGCTTCCTCTGCTTTTTTCCTTTCGGTAATATTTTTTGTGGCAATATAAGCCCCGACGACGTTCTGCTTTTCGTCTCTTACCGGCATATAAGTTACCATCCACCAGGGTGGTAAACCGGGGAGCAGGATGTAATGCTCGTATTCTACCTGTTCCCCTGAAAATACTTTTTCCAGGCTTTCTCTTATCGGCTCTGATTTTTCATCCGGGATCAGATCCAGGATAATGGTTCCCACTGTAACGGGGTGTCCCCAGGCCTTTTCAAGGTTCCGTGAGGCTTGCTGATTGATCAGGGTTACCCTGCAATCCCTGTCAATCACATAAAAGCTATCGGCCGAGCTGGACAACACATCGCGAAGATTCTTTTCGGATTCAGCCAATTGTTGTTCGGCCTTTTTCCTTTCAGTAATATCCCTCACGATACCCAGCATCCTGCCATCCTGTAATTGTTTTGAACTGATCTCAGTCAACAGGACAGAACCGTCCTTCTTCCTGAGCTTGCGGGTTTGCACGACCGACCGGCCCGCCTTGATCTGGTTCCAGCGAAGCGGTACAAAATCTTCATCTTTAACGATCAGGTCAGGAATCCGCATGGCAAGGATCTCTTCTCGCGAATATCCCACTAACTGGCAACCTGTATTATTCACCTCTACATAGCGACCTTCTTCATCCGAAATGAAAATCCCATCCGAAGCCTGCTCTACCAGGGTGCGGAATTTTTCTTCGTTTTTCCGGATCTCGGCTGTTATGACCCTCACTTGTTCTTCCAGGTCTTCATTAAAGCGTTTCAACTGGCCTTCTATTCTTTTTTGCTCGGTGATGTCCCGGATAAAGCCGATGAACAAATACTGATCATCCATCCTGGTGGGGGCGATGCTTAGTGAAATATCAAAAGATGTCTGGTCTTTTCTAAGCGCTTTCAGTTCGAGCGTAGAGCCGAATATCCTGCTTTGCCCTGTTTTAACAAACCGCTCCAGGCCACTCATATGCGCTTCCCGGTATTGGGCAGGTATGATCGTTTCACTGAGCCGTTTGCCGGTTATTTCTTCTGCTGTCCACCCAAAAAGGGTCGTGGATTGCTGGTTCCATTGTACAACGCACCCTTCTCCATTAATAACAATGACGGCATCGGGCGCTGCTTTGAAGATGGCCTGTACCTGTTCTTCACTTTCTTTTAGTGCTTTCTCCGTTTCAATTTTTTGAACATCCCTCCGGTTGAGCAATTTTGTGTTATACCAGGTGAGAAGCAGAAAGACAAGGATGATACTAAGTGCAAAAATTGCCACGCCGAATTCATTGCCATACCATTCTTTCCAGGCCCCGTACAAACGCACCAGGCCAAGCAACAATGGAACGAGCACCACCGTGGGTATAATGGAACGTGCAAGGATACTTCCTGTATGTGTGCTGGTGAATTCCCGCATGAACCCTTTTTCGGGGTGGGCAAATAAGACGGCGAATGAAAAGAAAATGAAACAAAACGTTGATTGAATGGCCATGGGTATATAAGCAAGTACCCCATAGAAAGACTGAATATGATACAAATACCCCATGAGTGAGAAAAAACCACCCATGTTGATCAACAGGACAATAAATTGAGAGGGTATCTGCTTGTGGCGGGTTTCCACATTCAGCAATAACAACGTTAGCCCTGAGAGAATAAAGCAAACAGCGGTACTGGGTCCCATGCTATTTGACACATTTACCCCAATTGCTGCTTTCAGTCTACCTGCAAAAAGAAGCTCATCCACCTCGAAACGGAAGCCGGGGACAAGCGTAAGCATTTTCAACATTCCTGTCAACAGGACCAGTATGGCCAGGATGTTGCCATACAACTTTTTTCGCGGTGAACCGTTCTTTGCGGTCAGCAACAGGAAAGAACTACCGGAGAAAAGGAACAAAACCGCCGTCATGGGGTTCATCCCGGCAAGCCCTGGAAGCGGGTGTTTTAGAATCTCTACATCGAACTGCCAGCCAAACAAAACGGCAACAGCAATCCCTACAACAACACCCGTAAGGTATCCCGACCATCGTTGCAGCCGGCGGGTAAAAATGATATCTGGTTTCAGTTGCATGGAAAATTGAACATGGGGTTTATATCGCCCTTAACCCCCGGGCGCCATTCCTTATATCCTGCGGAACATCCAACAACAATAAACCAAGGTGTTATTTACAGCCCGTGTGTATTGATAAAGTTAACCAATGCCGCTGTATTTTTGAGATTGAGTTTTTTCAGGATATTATAGCGGTGAACTTCAACAGTTTTTAAAGAAATATCAAGCTGTAGGGCAATTTCCCGGGATGACATACCCTCTTTGATCAGTTTTACGATATCCAGTTCCCTTCTTGACAGCATATTCATATCGGCCTGGACATTGTCCTCCACGAGTTCCTGTTGCGCCAATATATTTTTCACTTCTTCGCAGACATATTTTTTCCCCTCATTTACTTCCACGATGGCTTTCAACATTTCGTCCTTTGATGAATTCTTGGTAATATACCCCATCGCTCCCATCTGGAGCATTCGGCGGTCATAATAAGGAATGGAATGCATGGAGATTCCGGTGATCCTGGACCCTGGAGAAAATTTCGGGATCATCCGGGTGCCTTCAAAACCGTTGATGGGTGACATATTGATATCCATCAATACGATCCTGGGTTTTTTGTCCCTGGCAATTTCAACTGCTTCATCCACATTACTGGTCTCTCCAACTACCTCAAATCGCGGGTCACTGTTCAAAATAAAAGACCAGGATTCCCGGATCAGTTTGTGGTCATCCACAAGCAGAATGGTGATCTTTTCCATATGGGCTAAGGGAAATTCGGGTTCGAAAAGGTTTTCCCTGGATATAAGTTAATTAAAAAATAAGTGAATTATGCAAATCAACTAAGTAAATACCATATATAAATCGGAAAAAAGGTGAAATAAGTAAATCTACTTAGTAGGTGGTTTCACGGCTCATGCCTTCAATTAAAAATAAATTTCTGATCAAAATCTAATCCTTAACCAATATCTATAAACCATGGCGGCATACCGCTGGTATGCCAGGGCAGGAAGAGTGTGGAGGCGACCGGATTCCCCGCCTGACCGATGTCAGTCGGGCAGGGAACCGGTTTGTGGAGGCGAGGAGAATCGAACTCCTGTCCAAACATATTCTTCAAAAGTCTTCTACATGTTTATTCCATTTTATTGTGTCGGAAATGAACTGGAACCCACCCTTGCCAAAGCGCGGGTGGATCAAACGGACAACCGATCCATTTCTTAGCTGCATATTCTTAAGCAACCAGCACAGCCTTTGATTGCTGCAGCCTGTATTTATTTTAAGTCGGCGGCAGGGCATGGTAACAAGCCGACCCTCCCCGCGGCCCAAATGACTACTTAATCACTGATTAGGCAGCCATGGCATACTGAGTATTGCCATTTA
>CAYSIU010000214.1:0-5452 GCA_964431095.1 uncultured Chitinophaga sp.
AGCCGCAGCAAGCATATTCAAAGCGTTGTATCCTCTGTGACTGGTCGCCTGCTCTCTTAACCTGCCAATTACCATATTGTCAACATCTACATCCACTCGAAAGGGGATGGAAAGCTTTTCCCATTGCAATGCAATAATGCAATATTTGTCCTTATGTTCGATAAATTCATATTTCAGAAACTCTATGCTTTTATCCAATACAACTGGTTTTACAGTAACCCGCAAAGCATCATATTTATCGTCATAGTAAAAACTCCCCCAGGCATCTGACTGCTTGGAGAAAATAATCACGACGCTGTCGGGCCATACCGCCATAAACAATCCATAGGTACCGGCTTTGATATCCTTCCCTTCCACTTTCACATCATGCTCGAAAGTAATGATCGTATTTTCATTGGCGCCTGCCCGCCAGGGAGATGTATTCTTATTGGTAATAAAGTTGCCGGTACTGAAGCCGTAGGTCACCACGTTGCCCTCGCCCCAGATCTTCCCTTCCCTTTTATTTACATGGGGCCGGCTGTATTTGATAGTGATGCTGGTAATCCCCACTTCTTCGGCAAGAGTAGCCCTTGGATTACCACCACTGGGTGGCAGGTCCATTTGTGCAAAACACTGGTTCAGTAAAAAAATGGCAGCGGTCAGCAGCGAGGTGTGTTTCATATAGAATTCATTTAATAATGACAGAAGTTTTTTCACATCTGTTTTCTTCCTGTTCAATAATGGGAAACCTGTTAAGATACGATTTTACAAATTGCGGGGATCCCGGGATCAAAGATAAAAGTGTCTGGAGTATTTTATGGGTGTCAGAAAACCGAAGGGTTAAGTGCATCATTTTTTTCGCCTGTATTCCAGGTCATATTGAGTTGACCAGGTTTTTCCCATATCATCGCTTCTTTCGCCAAACTGCCGCACTTTGTCACTCTCCAGTTTCGTAAAGGTTAGGCGAAGCATGAATATCTTTCCTTGTGTACCCATTACTTTATCTGCATAGAAAACAACCTGGTTCTGGCCGGCTTCACCTCTTAAAAATTCGGTAGTGCCTCCCGTATTATCCACCCATGTCTGCTGCCACTGATGGGTGGCGACGTTATAAGTATTAAAACTTTTTCCTGAGAAGGTCAATCCTTTTTGGGGCGTGGCGCTGGTCCATTCTTCCAGTATTACACAACTGTCCAAAATGAGGCTGATCTTGCTGTCTCCGGCTTTCTGCCCTTTCGCATTAAATACTTCCCATTCACCGATCCAGAAATCAAACCGGCGAAACTCGGGTTGGTCGCAGGGTTTTTGTGATAGAGAATGTATGGCAAAAAAACCTAATGCAATGGTAATGGCTATTTTTCTCATACGCGTGTATTCAATAAATATAGACAATGTTTGCAGAGAAATCCCGGGCCACTCATCAAATTATTGCAGCGGACGGCGGATCGGCAATAAAAAACCGTCTCCCCACTTTTCTTTACCCAACAATGATCGGGCAGAAGGTTAGTGGGATGAGACGGGATCGTCAGTATAGCCAACAAAAATTGATTACCGGTTATTTCCTCCTCCGGGTGGCCGCTGAGGACGCATAGAGGGTTCAATCTTTTCTTTCCAGATGGTAAATTGATCGGCTGTAAGGACGGATTTAAGGATCTCGTCCCTGGCGTCAGAGAACTTCTTCATTTCAGCCATTATTGTTTCGCGGTCAGGCATACCGCCGGCCATCATTTCTTCTCTTTTTTTATCCTGGGCCTTGTATAAAGCTACCAAGGCAGTATCAAGTTTGGCTAAGTTCTGGGCATCCAGTTTAAATGCGCTGTCCAGTTTAGCATGGATCATGGCAGCTCTTTCTTCCGGGGTACGGCGCTGAAAACCACCGCCTGGCTGAGCATTGACCGCAATGGTAAGCGCCAATGAAGCCAGCAGCAAAAAGGGGATCTTTTTCATACTGAGTTTTTATTATGAATAAACAAATAATCGATTATAAGACGCTAAATCCTCAAAAAACATTCGTCTTTTCTTCAATATTTTCTGGCTCCGCATTTGCAAGAACTCGAGTATCTTGCAGCCCCTAAAGGATCATTTTAAGATATGGAATACAGTAAATTAGTCGCAGTAACGGGTTTGCCCGGACTGTTTGAACTGATCAACAATACGACCGGCGGGGCAATTGTCCGCTCCCTGGAGGATAAAACAACCCGGTTTGTGTCCAGCCGCATTCATTCCCTTTCCCACCTGGAGAGTATCGAAATATTTACGACCCGGGATAACGTGAACCTGGTGGACCTTTTTCATGCCATGGAAAAATCCGGGGCTCGTCTCCCCGACGAAAAAGACCCGGTTGCGGTGAAAAAATACTTTGAAAAAGTATTTCCCGAAATGGACTTTGAAAGGGTTTATGCCAGCGATATGAAAAAAATTTCAAAATGGTTTGCGATCATTAAGAAAAACAATGTGGAGATAAAACTTAGTGAACCAATACCCGAAGAACCTCCTGAAAACGCAGTAGAAGAGACTCAGCCTGTTGCCGACGAACCTGATAACGAAAAGAAACCCAAAACGCAGGCGGGCAAAGAGGGGAAAAAAACAATCGCCAAAAAGAAAACCAGGAAATAAACTTTTGAGGTTTGAACCTATGGATGCGAGCCAGCCTGATCATGATAGGAGGGCTCGTTTAGTTTAAATGGAAAACTGTATGGACATAAAAGCTGATATCAAAAAACTCCCACGTCACTTTTTACCGGTTGATTTCACTATTACAGACTGGGAAAGCCTAGCTCCTTTTTTTATGAACCTGGAAGAAAGATCGATCGGGTCGGTACCTGACCTGGAACAATGGCTGAAAGATGCCAGTGAACTGGAAACGGTGATCAGCGAAGATGTTTGCTGGCGACAGATAAAAATGACCTGCGACACGGAGAATAAAGAACTGGAAGAAGCTTTTAACTTTTTTATGCTGCAGATCCAGCCGAAAATTCAATCCATTTCTGACCGGCTCAACAGAAAGCTGATGGCTTGCCCCTTTACACAGGAACTGGATGAATCAAAATATTTTACTTACCTGAGGAATGTAAAAAAGAACATTGATCTTTTCAGGGAAGCCAATATCCCGCTCCAGGCTGAGTTGAATGTGCTGCAACAGCAGTTTGGGATTATTTCAGGCAGGATGACAGTGGAAGTGAATAGCCGTGAATATACTTTACAACAGGCTGCAAAATTCCTGGAGGATCCTGATAGAAAGTTGCGCGAAGAAGTATATCGCAAGATCAGTGAAAGAAGGTTACAGGATAAAAAAGAATTAAATAATCTCTATACTTCCTTGTTAAAAAAGCGACATCAGGTTGCGGTGAATGCCGGGTTTGCGAATTTCAGGGATTATCGTTTTGTGGAACTGGGGCGGTTTGATTATACCAAAGAGGATTGCTTCAGGTTTCACGAAGCCGTAAAACTCCATGTAATGCCCCTGGTCAACCAGTTGTACGAAGTAAAAAGAAAAAAACTGGGGCTCGAAGTACTCCACCCCTGGGATCTGGAAGCCGAGCCAATTGGTACGGAGCCCTTACGCCCTTTTAAAACCGGCGAAGAGCTTACCCGGAAAGCCATTGATTGCTTTAACCGGCTCCGGCCATTTTTCGGTGACTGTCTGGAAAAAATGAAGGAAATGGGGCGTCTTGATCTTGAAAGTCGCAAGGGCAAAGCCCCCGGTGGTTACAATTGTCCCCTGGCTGAAACTGGAGCTCCTTTTATTTTTATGAATGCCGCAGGTACCCTGGATGATGTGACGACTATGCTGCATGAAGGTGGGCATGCGGTTCACTCCTTCCTGACTCATGAGCTTGAATTAAATGGCTTCAAAGATTATCCTACCGAGATAGCCGAAGTGGCCAGCATGACCATGGAACTATTCAGCATGACCCATTGGGGTGTATTCTTTGAAAACAAGGAAGAATTAAAAAGAGCTAAAGAGCAACAACTGGAAAGGGTCATTACCATTTTCCCATGGATTGCTACCATTGATAAATTCCAACATTGGGTATATGAAAATCCCGGTCATTCCGAAGAAGAGCGGATGAAACAATGGTTTTATATTGTGGATGAATTCTCTGCACCGGTCATTGATTTCACGGGTTTGGACGAATACCGGCGATTTGCCTGGCAGCGACAGCTCCATTTATATGAAGTACCCTTTTATTATATTGAGTATGGAATTGCTCAATTAGGCGCTATCGGGTTGTGGAAGCAATACAACCAGGATCCCGGCAACGCAGTTAACAATTATATAAAGGCGCTGGAACCGGGCGGTACTAAAACCCTGCCTGAACTTTTTAAAGCCGCGGGTCTGAGATTCGACCTTTCACCGGAATATATCAGCCAATTAATGGGATTTGTTAAAACAGAGATGGATCATCTCTAAAAAATACCAAAAAAGTGGTATGCCATAAATTCGGAAATATCCCGGGCAGACCTTATTTTTGATTTCCCGAATGATTGACGCAACAATTCACATCAACATATTTACTACGTTATAGTTACGTAGTATAAAAGAGCTACTAATCAGAGCCTTAACCAAAAAGTCCCGATGTTTCTACACCGGGGCTTTGTTTTTGTAATCCCATTTGCTAAAGAGGTCGAATTAAAGCAATCGCTATTCAAACGCATTTCATTAAAGAGGAATGAAAAATACAAAATGTACTCACCTTCAGGAGAGCGGGGTCGGAACTTTGCAATTGTTACAAATCCCTTCTACGACCACTTCTACATGAGCGGGAGTATATCCTTTGGGAAGCTTAATCTCGGGAGTTACCACATCGTCGAGGCAATAGGTATTATGACAGACCCGGCATACAAAATGCACATGATGGTCATGATGATCACCTTCCGAACAATCGTCTTTGCATAGAGCATAACGCACGGAATTATCGGCCGTGGGAATCGTATGAATAATGCCCTTATCAACAAAGGTCTGCAGGGTTCTATACACTGTCACCCGGTCAAACCGTTCGCCTGCTTTTTTTTCAATATCGCCATGCGCCAATGCCCCGGGATGTTCCAGGAAAAGCTGTAATATCTTCTTCCGGCTGCTGGTAATACTTAGCTGATTCCTCTTCAGTAACCCTTCTGTCCTTTTAACAATATCATTTATCATTGCCTTTTTTGTTATTTTTTTTTTCGTTTAGTTTATTTTCATTATTTATGTGGGTGCTATTGTTAACAATTTTGTTGTTATTTTGTGTCGTATTTGCAGTATTTACTGTACCTGATTTAGTTTGGTTATCTTGTTCTGTTACAGTTGAGTTGTTAACTAGATTTGTGGTTTCTGAAGCATTCACATTATCTGATTGTATTGAGTTTTGTGTTTCAGGTATAGGTATTTGAGAATTTGTCAGTGTGTTTTGAAGATTCTCAATCAATTTTATCAATTTTAGTGCTTCATCAATTTTACCTTTTGAAACAAGCTGTTTGAGTTGAACAA
>CAYSIU010000215.1:0-5448 GCA_964431095.1 uncultured Chitinophaga sp.
GGGGTTCTTCAGGGAAGGATCATCTGTTTTTATACTGTCATAAAAATTATAAGCTACACGGTATTGCTTCCGGGCAAAGGATAATTCAGCCAATTGCAGGAAAGCCTTATTGCGTTGGGATACATCATTGCTGGTGTACTGGGTGCTTTTGAGCAGCAGGGCCATGGCATCATCTACCTTATGTCCCTCAAGCTGCATTTGGGCGGCCATGTAATAGATGATATCCCGGTAATCCTGGTATTTGTCGCGTTTGGCCATTTTGATCAGTTCCGCCACATTTTTTGCAATATCTTTTTCCCCATTGTCTTTATTGGTGCGGATGGCGGAGAGCCGGGCATAAATATCAAGAATCGGATCGGTGGTGAGGGGGATCACTTTGGTGTAATATTTTTCAGCGGCCTTGTAATTTCCGCCCAACTCGTAAAGTTGTGCAGCAAGGTATTCCCAGCGTGCCTGCTCCTGTTTATTGGTGGCGTTGCTGAGTGCGTTCACCAGGTGATGGGCGGCGCTGTCCCACATGTTTTGTTTGTAGAACCAGTAGGCCTGCACTTCATGCAGATCATTCTGTAAACGTTTCGGGAAATTGGGATCATTGCGCAGGGTCACGATGAGGCTCGATGCTTCCGCCATTTGTTCTTGTGGAAGAAAATGCCTGATCTGCCAGATGAAAGCATCATTGGGGTTTGGGGGTTGTGAAAAGATCTTTTTGGGCAAACTGTTTTTTTTTTTGGTGGCAATGCTAAAGGCAGAATTGCCATCCCGGTTGCTTCCAATCGTAAGGTAATACCCGTCCTTTTCCTTCGGCGCAAAGGCATAATTGATGAACTGGAACATCAGGTAGGCTGAATCAAATTCTTTTTTGAGGTAATAAGCGGCTCCCCAAAGCAGGTAGAGGTTGTCCACCCAGTCGTTTCTCAGGTCATGCAGGGCAATGCCTGTGGATGATTTATATGCGATGGAATCCAGTTGTACCGAATCCTTTGCAGTGGCATCCAGCGTGTAATTATAAAAGGAGAGCAATCTGGAATAATCATCTTTGAATGAACTTTTGGCTCTTTCCAGCACCTCGTTCAGCTTATTGTTGGCATTGAAATAATAGTTGAAATGGGTAACGGTATTCTGGATTAAACGGGTGGGAAGGGAAAATTTCCCCTGATCTGATCTTTCGGAACGCAGGGTCCTTTCCTCGTACTCTGTCGGTTTCTTAATGTCAAAAGCGAACCCCAACTGGCTAAAAGATGGGACCGGGAGCTGGCAGAAAAGAAGGACAAGGACAGCGGCTATAGTATATCGGACGGGTCGCATTTTCGGGCGCAATCTAAAGTCTTATTAACTGAAATTCAAATATTTTAGTATAAAAGTAACGCATTTTTTCTTGAGGGTTTTACGGTCAAACCACTGGTAAAACCGGGGCTCAATGCTTATCTTTAATTCTCTAAATACTGGTTATGGTAAAACTCGATTCGGGATCCACTCTCAAACGGCTCCGCAACCGCTATCGCCTGGTGGTGATGAACGACGATACCTACGAGGAAGTAGTGACATTTAAGTTATCAAGATTAAGCGTTTATATCATGTTGAGCACAATTTTTGTTGTGTTAGTGGGATTAACCGTAGCCCTTATCGTCTTCACACCCCTGAAATATTATATTCCCGGCGCCGGCACTAACTATCAATCGGTGATGGAGTTACGGCAACTCAAATACCGGGTCGATGAACTGGAAAAACAGAATACGTACAATGCACAGTATATCGATGGGATCAAAAAAGCGCTGGGAGGAACCGGGATCGTGAAACTGGATACTGCAAAATTGAATATTCCCAAACAAGAAATATCAAACGATTAACCACAACCTATGTTTAACACCAAAAATAAAACCAACATGCAGAACTCAACTACCGCCGGCAATGGTACGACCCTTATCAGTTCCGGCACCACCCTGAAAGGTGATATCAGCAGCCACAGCGACCTGCGGATCGATGGAACGATCATTGGCAATATTCACTGTTCTGCCAAGATCGTGATCGGTGCCAGCGGTGTGGTGGAAGGTGATATTTCCGGCAATTATGCGGATATCGTGGGGAAGGTCTCTGGTAATATCCGGGCAAAAGAATTGCTGCAATTAAGAGGGGAGTCAGTAGTGACCGGGAATTTATACGCCGGTAAATTACAGATCGAACCCTCTGCCACGTTTAACGGGCAATGCCATATGGGTGCCAACATCGTGGAGATGAACAATAATAATGAGCAGCAAACAGCCATCAGCTGATAACAAAAAATTCCTTTTGCGCTATGCCGGTCTTGGCATGCAATTGCTGGTAGCTATTGGCCTCACCGTTCTGGCCGGGCTGAAAGCCGATCAGTGGTTCAACAGCTCACCATTGCTGAGTTGTATCTTACCTTTGCTCGTCCTCGCAGTTATTTTTTATAAGCTGTACAGGGAAACAAGCCGGAAAAATACGGATGAATAAAAACACATTGCGTTCCATCGCACCCCCGCTGGTCATTTTTGTTTTAGTAACGGTCTTTTGCCTTTTCGGAAAAAATTGGCTGGAAAAAAAAGGCGTGAATAAGGACGTGGTCCTGGTGGCCAATGGTATCCTTTTTATTGTAAGCCTGGCTGCTTTTTGGATTGCGGGAAGGTCATTGCGCTCTTCCAATCCCAGGGCCTTTGTACGCGCTATTTACGGAAGTTTCCTTGTCAAATTTTTCACCCTGCTCGTCGCCGCCTTTATTTATATCATGACGGCTCAAAAAGACGTGAACATACCCGCCCTGGTGATCGGCGGGGCGCTCTATATTGTCTACACTTTTCTCGAAATAAGAGCTTTAAACAGGTTATTGAAGCAACAAAAGAAGAATGCCTAAGAAAGAAATACCCATCGATCATTTAGAACATTACCTTCCCGCAGGAACATCCCCGGCGGTCACTGCTTACCTGCATCAATATAAAGTGCACCTGGTCATCGCCCGGGACAGAAAAAGTATTTTGGGTGATTACCGGCACCGCACCCATCATCGCAACCATCGCATCAGTGTGAATGGCAGCCTGAACAGATTTTCCTTCCTGCTGACCCTGCTTCATGAACTGGCTCACCTGCTGAGCTTTGAGCAATACGGCAACCGGATAGCTGCGCATGGCAAAGAGTGGAAGAACATTTATAGTCAACTGCTCCAACAATTCTTACAGGATAAGATCTTCCCGCCCGACATTGAGAGAGAAGTATTACGATCATTGAAAAATCCCGCTGCCAGCAGTTGTGCGGAAGACGGTTTGCTTCGGGTATTGCGGAAATATAATGATCATGATAACGGCCACCGGCTGGTCGAAGACATACCCGTTCAAGCGGTCTTCCGTTTGAAAGACGGCCGGATTTTCCAAAAAGGAGAGAAGCTGCGCAAACGTTTCAAATGCACCGAACTAAAAACGGGGAAACTGTATTTATTCAGCCCGGTTTATGAAGTGGAATTGGTGAATGACTGGCAACCAGTCGCCGGAAGCCAGTAGCCAGTTGGCAGTCGCCAGTCCACAGTAGTCAGTCCACAGTAGGCAGTCCACAGTAGGCAGTCTACAGTCGGCACAAGCCAGCAGCCTGCGGCCAGCAGCTAGAAGCCATCAGCCAGCAGCCTGCAGCTAGTAGCCAGTAGCCTGCACTATCAGCCAGTAGCTAATCGAATTTCCTTATAACCATACCCTATTCAGTTCTTTCCAATTCTTTCAACATCCAAAGACTACAACCCGTATGTCCGCTGTTCCCCATCGGGCCCGGTAAATATTTCCACCCAAACTTTTCATACACTTTCAATGCCTGTTTGAGTTCTGGCATTGATTCGAGGTAGACATTTTTATATCCCGCCTCCCGGGCAAAAGCCAGGCTTTTTTCAATGAGTAACCTTCCCAGTCCTGCGCCCCTTGCATGCGGAAGCAGGTACATTTTCACCAGTTCGCAGGTGTCGGCTGGTAAACCATCTGTGGGATAGATGCCGCTCCCGCCTACAATCTCGCCATTCAACTCAGCCACAAAGTAGATGGATCTTTCTTTTTGAAATACCTCGAACAATGAATTAGTTATGGGATCATAATAGACGGTGTTGGGATGATTGGCGCCGAATTCGGCGAGCGTGCTTTTTACAATTTTCGCCAGGATCGGGTTATCGGAATGCTGGATGATCCTGATGACAACATTATTCATGCTGCAAAAATATGGTGAACCGGCCGGACCGGCTTGATTAGCGGATGGGCTGTAAAGTAGCGGCAGTTATTTTATAATTTGATCTTTCTTAAATAAGAAGGCTGCCTTTTTACAGGCAACCTTTTATCGGCCGGTGAAGGAGTCGAACCTTCTACGTAATATGCGACGTGCAATTACCAGCACAATCAGGTGAAAGAATATCTTCGGGCCCTTTCGGTCAGACGGTTCATATAATCTGCCTGGTGTTCCAGAATATATTTTACCCGTTCATTAAAAGCTGTTTCAGTCAACATCCATTCCTGTCTTTTCCGTAGCGAGACAGGTTTTTTCACTTTGCTGTTGAACGCCTGCCATTTGTCAGCAATACCGGTATTGAGGGCCAGCAATTGCAGCATCAGTTCATGTAAGCGGAAATTCGTCGTATTCACGTTCATCCCTTTTGTATTCTCGCAGTCGGATGAAAAGGCCCGCGCGAGTGTATCGGTAGCCGCATTCAGGTATTCATCATTGACCCCCTGTTGCAGGTTTCGCAGGGTAAGGATCTCGAGGATATTGCCTGATTGGGCCTTGTTCAGGTGCACCGGTTCTTTTAACTGGAGTGCCCAGCCAGCCAGGCTGATCTCCTGCAGGTGGTCAGCTTTGATCTCATCATAGTAAGTGTATACTTTGGAAGTCGGGAAATGCATCACCTCGCTTTTGTTGTTTATCACCAGGCCTTCGTGGTGCCATTTCTTTCTTTGTTTTTTCGCGGCATGCAATTGTTTTTTGTTCCTGCTGCTGTCGATGGGTGGTGGGGGAGGCGTTGATTTTTTGTTTTTGCAGGCCTCAGCAGGGAGCAGGCTTCCCAATATAGCCAGTTTAACCGTGTGGCTGATGAACCGGCGGCGGGGAAGGGAATGGGTGGGGCTATGTTTCTTTTTCTCCAGCTTGCCTGTAATTGAATAATTCTAAATTACGGGAATGATGGCAAATGCAAAATAAAAAACCCCGCCTCTTTTTGGAAGCGGGGAAAACATCAATATGAAACCTGGCCTTATTCAGGATGCGTGATTTAAACAGATTGCATAAACGATTCCGGTTCCCAGCTCAATTTTTTTTATGAGCGATATCTTCAAACTGATCTGGTTTGAAATGGACCAGTTTGATGACCGTGGATTTTTCCCGGAAAATGGGCGGGACAGACATCTTTGCATTTTCATGGCTATCCGCTTCAATAATCGCATATGCATGGTGATCGCCATCATGACAGCCCCA
>CAYSIU010000216.1:0-5416 GCA_964431095.1 uncultured Chitinophaga sp.
GGGAGCACATGCAGTAATCGTTTATTCTTTTAAAAATTATAAGGTAAGTGCTACAGGTATACCTGACAAGACCCCGGATGCCGACTTTACGCTCAGTTTCGGTTACGGGGTGCTGATAGACCCCTTCCCCACTCTTCCCAACTCGCCGGTGATAAGAGATACCAGCGCGGCATTCGGGCTGATCCTGAAAGATAAAGCGGGCCACCGGAGTAATTATGACGAATCTGAAAAGATCAGGCTTAAAAAACCCTGAACCATTCCTTGAAGCAGTTACGGAAGTTCCTCTTTTTTCTTATTTACAGCAACCTGTTTGTTGCTGCCTGCACCACGCTGATGGTCCAACAAACCTGCCAATTGCTGTTGCACGAAAGAGCTAACAGCGATTATGCAGGCTTTGTGTTTTTTTCCACCCTTTGCAGTTACAGTTTTCACTGGTATCTCACTTTTGATTCGGTCATTCCTTCCGGGCGGATCACCTGGTTAGATCGGTATCGTTTTATTCATGTCCTGCTTTTTTTTACCGGGCTGGCGGGCGCAGCTTTTTTCTTTTTTCGTCTTTTTATTTACTGGTACTGGTTGATCCTGGCAGCCATTCCCACTTTTCTTTATTCTGCCCCAAAAATCCCCCATCCCCTGTTCCGCCTCCTGCGAAAAGTGGCGATCGGGAAAACCATTTTTTTAGCTTTTATATGGATGTATGTAACGACCATCCTGCCCGTCATTATTGCCGGGAGGGAATCGAATACAGGTTTTGTTCTTTTCGCGATCAGCCGTTTCTTCCTGATCTATTCCGTTTGCATTCTATTCGATTATCGCGACAGGCCTGACGATAAAGCCGCTGGTGTGCGCAGCCTGATCACTTACCTGAGCGAAAAAAATATCACAAGGCTTTTTACATTTTCCCTACTTATTTTCTCCACTTCCACTGGCGGGATGCTGGCTTATGGTTATGGGCTCACGGATATAATCCTGATTCTTATACCCGGGATCATCATCGCCTCACTCTACAATTATTCGCACCGGAATTTTTCCGATTTGCTCTATTATTTTATACTCGATGGGCTGCTTGCCTTTTCTGCAGTGCTCATGCTGATACCCGGTATTTGATTATTTTTGGCGGAGTTTAATTCAAACAATATGGCAAAGGCAATCACAGCCCGCCGCACAGGCGGAAGATCAACAAGATCTATTCTTACCCCCCGCTCATTTGAATTTTTAAAAAATTATATCAATAATGCATCCCCGGTTGGTTTTGAACCTGAGGACAGAAAGAATGGATAGAATACCTTCAATCTTTTGTTGATACACATTTTGTAGATCCATACGGAACTGCGGTAGGGGTGATCAACCCTTCACATCCTTTCAAAGTGGTGATCGAAGCTCATGCCGACGAGATCAGTTGGTTTGTGAATTATGTGACCAAAGAAGGCCTAATCTATTTAAAGAGGAACGGTGGAGTGGATTATCAAACAGCACCGGCATCCCGGGTCATCATTCATGGTAAAAAAGGTCGGGTCAAAGCGGTATTTGGCTGGCCTGCCATTCATACCCGTTCGGGAAATCCCGATCAAAAAGAGCCAACACCCCGAACAGATTTGTTATGGCTGGATTGCGGCGCCCGGAACAGGAAAGAAGTAGAGGCGCTTGGCGTGCATATCGGGGCGGTCGTTACCTATGCCGATGGTTTTGAAGCCATCGCCAACGGGAATTATGTCGGTCGCGCCTTTGACAACCGCATCGGCGGGTTTATGATCGCCGAAGTGGCCCGCCTGCTGAAAGAAAATAAAAAGAAATTGCCCTATGGTCTTTACATCGTCAATGCGGTGCAGGAGGAAATCGGTCTTCGTGGAGCCGAAATGATCTCCCGGAGGATCAAACCTAATATTGCCATCGTGACCGATGTCACGCATGATACAACCACACCCCTGATCAATAAGAATATTGAAGGTGATGTATCCACCGGCAAAGGCCCTTCCCTTGCTTATGCGCCCGCCGTACATAATAAATTGCTGGCCCTGGTAGAAAAAGTAGCAGAGGGTAAAAAAATACCGGTTCAATGGAGAGCGCTCAGTCGCAGCACCGGCACCGATACCGATTCTTTTGCCTATTCCAACGACGGCTGTCCCTCGGTGCTGATCTCCATTCCGCTTCGTTATATGCATACGACTGTAGAAATGCTGCATCGGGATGATATTGAAAACAGCATCCGGCTGATGTATGAAACATTGTTAACTTTAACCCCGAAAACCAATCTAAATTATCTCTGATGCATCACCTTTTATATATTGACCCCGGAAGCGGCAGCTATCTTGTGCAGGTGATCATTGCAGCCGTGCTGGGAGTGGCTTTTTTCTTCCGAAATATTATGGCACGTATTAAATCTTTTCTGGGTATTACTCCAAAACAAAAAGAGCTTCCCGATTCAGAAAAAGATAAGGGGAAACACTAATTAATTTTTATTTATTTCTTTCCTTACTGTTGATTCGCCAACCGGCAATGAAAAAAATATAAACTTTTTACCCACAATATTTTTTTCGTTTTAATACTGTTAAACCTTTTTGACGGGTCCTTGTCAAAAGGACGCCCAAAAAAAATTGCTTATCGCTGAATGATGACATTTAAAAAGCGGGTCGTCCATCTCATTACCACCAGGAATCTATTTGTCTACCTGTTGCCCATCGTTTTCCTCCTGCACCAGTATGCTGGGAATTATTCAATTATCCCGATAGGTTCTGTCTTCCTGCTCCTCGCAATTTACCTGGCCGCGATCACTCTATGCGCTGCAATTCTTTACATGGTTTTCCGTAACTGGTATAAGGCACACCTGTTTTCCTTCCTGATTTTCGGCGTGAATTTTTTTTTCGGTGTCATTCAGAACACGCTTTACCGGTTGGCAGGAGATACGATCCTGCCGCGGTATAGTTTCCTTTTCCCATTTCTTTGTATCTGTCTTGTCGTAGCCTTCCTGTTTTTAAAAAGAAGAAAATCAACAACCGGAAGAACCGGGTATATCCTGAGCCTAGTATTATCCCTCCTGCTTTTGGGTGGGTTAACGGAGCTGGCCATTAACAAAGCCAAAAAAGGCAATCCCACATTGCTCAGGGACCGTCTTTCTCTTCATCCCTGCGGTGATTGTGCCAAGCCGGATATCTATATGATCCTGGTGGACAGTTATGCGGGTCAGCCTGAACTGAACGACATTTTCAGGTTCGATAACGGACCTTTCCTCTCCGGGCTCAGGGAAAGGGGATTCCTTGTCAATGACAGCAGCCGGAGTAATTACAATTATACTCTCTTCTCAATGGCCTCCACGTTGAATATGAGTTATCTTCTGCTGGACAAGCGTTTTCACCGTGTCATCGCCCCTGCCCTGGATTCAATCAGGCAAAACAGGCTGGCCCGTTTTCTCCAGGATATCGGTTATGCATATATCAATCTTTCCATTTTCCAAAACAACGATTCGTTGAAAGAAATAAAAACAAAATTCCTGTTCAATAGTTTTACTCTCCTGAATGGTCCTACTCTCATCGATCACGTCTGCAGGCTTGTTCGTTCCTTCCTGATCGAACACGAGGGGTTTTATCACTTTTCGGAAGCCTCCCTTTCCGAAACAAGGCTTATGAATGAATTCATTTACACTAAAACGATTGAACAGGCTCGTACACAAAGTTCCGTTCCCCGGTTCGTTTATACGCATCTTATCATGCCGCACTTTCCCTATTATTTCGATAAAAAAGGCGATCCTTTCCCTGCGAAAACCCTGCTGGACGATTATCGTTTTTCACAAAAGAATTACCTGGAATATCTTCAGTTCACGAATCATAAACTGTTCGGGCTTATTGATGAAATACTGACCCACTCTTCCCGCCAACCGATCATTGTATTATTGAGCGATCATGGATTCCGCCAATTCAAATCGTCGGTATCAAAAAAGTATTATTTCTCGAACCTGAGTGCCATTTATTTGCCGGATAAGAGATATGCAAACTTTTATACCGGGATATCCAATGTCAATTTATTCAGGGTTTTTCTTAATACCGAGTTCGGGCAGCAGATTCCCTTGCTGAAAGATTCTTCCACTTTGTTACTGATAAAGGGAAATAAAATTGTTCCTTCCAATCAGTAAATCAAGCCTACAGTTACTGGCTTGCGATATAGGAAACTCCATTTGAAGAAATCAGAATTGAACCGACAGGCGTAACTTCACCCACCTGAATTGAAATATGGAACAGAGACCTGCCAGTGGTCTCAATGCAGTTGGTGAATTCAGTACTAAACGATTTAAACGGTGATATAACCATGGAATGGAAATTGCATCCTTCTTCTTTCCGGGATCCGTCAGGATTTATGTTTACGAAAGACGGGGTGCTCTATCGCCAGGTGAATCAGGTCTTCAAAGATGATTTTGATCTTTTTACCGGCAGCGGCTGTTACGACCAACTCGCCGCTAAAAACCTGCTGATCCCTCATCAACAGATCGAAGAGAATTTGACGGGAAGCCAGGAATGGTATACAACCCTCCGGCCCGAGCCCGTACATTTTATCTCTTATCCCTATGAATGGAGTTTTGATATGTTAAAGGACGCTGCTTTGCTCACCCTGCAATTACTGAGAGAATCGGTGGCTTTCGGTCTCATATTGAAAGACGCCTCACCGTACAATATTCAATGGCACCAGGGTCGTCTTATCTTTATTGACAGCCTTTCCTTTGAACGATACAGACCAGAAGAAACCTGGATCGCTTACCGTCAATTTTGTGAGAATTTTCTTTCTCCGCTGCTGCTTATGCATTACAGTAAGAGTTCCCTGCAGCCATTGATGTTAGCTTACCCCGAAGGGATCCCGCTGGCAGTTACAAGATCCCTCCTTCCCAAACGAAGCCGGTTCTCCCTCTACGTCTACTTGCATGTACACCTGCATGCAAAAATGGCGCAGAAAAAACCGACCGGTCAGTCAAAAGGGATGCATTTTTCCAAACAAAAACTGCTCAACCTGGTGACCAGCCTTGAAACATTGATGCGGAAACTGAAAGCGCCAGCGCAAAAAACTACCTGGTCGGAATATTACGAGGAAGCTGCCCGGCGCGACAATTATCTTAGTCCCAAAAAAGAAATCATACAACAATGGTTGAATGGATTGACGGGTATCCGTACAGCCGCTGACCTGGGTGCCAATGACGGTGAGTTTTCCCGGTTGTTATCATCGGCTCATCTTCAGACGATCGCTGCCGATGCCGACGCCACCTGTATCAACCATCTTTATTTACACATCAGGAAAGAAAGTATCAGCAATATCCAGCCGTTGGTACTCGACCTGTCCCGGCCTTCTCCCGCTATCGGCTTGAACAACCAAAAACGATCATCCCTGATCACCCGGCTGAATGCAAACCTGGTTCTGGACCCGGCCCCTCTGCTCC
>CAYSIU010000217.1:0-5381 GCA_964431095.1 uncultured Chitinophaga sp.
GGATAACAGTAAATGGTCCGGTCATTGTGAATATCCACAACCCCGTCCCCAGTTAGATCTGCAAATTTGATGGATCCCGGCATCACTGTCCCGATGATAGAACTGTTGGAGGGAACACCCGGTTTTAATGTATACACCCCGGTGGACGGATTGTAGTTGAAATCATCAGTGGTATAGAAACCGGCGGTGACCAAACCATAGATGGAGCCTACAGGATAACCGATCTTTTCAATATAATCGGTGGGCTGCCCGGAAACACCCCAACTGGCAGCCGGGAAGAAGGAAGTCTGGTTTATTCCCAGGCCAATGATCTTGTTCTTGTTAAATGAAATATTGAAGTTAGCGGTCCAATTCAGGTTGTTCTCTCTCCTCCGCAGCAGCACCGCGTTCAATTGTACTTCCACTCCTTTGTTCGATGTTTTGCCGATATTCTGTAGCTGGCTCGTATACCCGAACGTGGAAGGAATGGGCACATTCAGCAAAAGCTTGTCGGATGTATTATTGTAAATATCCAAACTCAGGTCGACGCGGTTTGCGAAACTGATATCCATTCCATAGTTCCGGTTCACCGTGGCTTCCCATTGCAGGTTTTCATTGACCAGCCCGTTGGAATAATAAGCGAGAATCGCCTGGTTGTTCAGGCCATAGTAATATCTCCCGTCATTGGCAAAAGTGGTCAGGAACAGGTAATCGGCGATCCGGTTATTTCCCACTTTACCATATCCGTACCTGAATTTCAGGTCGCTGATGAAGCTCACATTTTTCAGGAACTTTTCGTTTTTGACACGCCAGGCCACGGAGCCGGCAGGGAAGTATCCCCATTTATTGCCCCCGATGAATTTGGACGCCCCATCTGCCCTTACATTAAATGAAAATAAATAACGATTTAGCAAGGTATAATTGACCCTTCCAAAAAAGGAAAGATTCGTATAACGTGTTTTGCTCAATTTCGGGTAGCCGGTAAAAGAGGTGCCAAGATTGGTTTGTTTGAATGCTGTATTCGGAGCGGTGAAAAGAGGATAATTCCTGAACAGACTTGAATGGCTTTCCGTCCTGAGATCATAGGTCTCTTCGCCGACCAGCACTTCAAAATCATGGATTTTTTTAAATCCTTTAACCGAATACGTAATGACGTTTGAATTGGTGAGTGTTTTCCGGATAGAAGTATCAAGTCCCGCAACGGGTTTCCTGCCTCCCTGTATGATGGCATAGGGGGTTATGGAATCACTGAACTGAAGGTCGGTGAATTTATTATAATCGTACCCAAAGGTTGACCTGACGGTCAGGTTTTTTGCGATGGTGAGTGTAACAACAGCATCTCCATTAAAGTCATTGGTTGTTTTTTTCCGGTATTCTGAGTTAGCCAGTGCGATCGGGTTATAAAGATTTAATCCATTTCCAACATTAGGGTCCGCCAACGGGTCCGGGTCTTCCAGGTTCTCGTTCGCTGACAGGTAAGGCCGGTATTTCACTGCATTACGGAGACGGTTATACGAAGATCCTTTTGAATCAGAAGTGCCGGCGCCGTACACATCCTGGTGCGTGTACCTGGCCCCCGCGCCGATCTTCAGGAAATTGGTTATTTTATATTCCCCTTTTGCACTAAACAGGTGCCGCTTATAGTTGGAATTGATCACAATGGCCTTGTCATTATTATAAGTATAGCCAAAGTTGTAAGTGACATTTTTGTTTCCACCGGATGCCGAAATATTATGCGTGGTGCTGATACCGGTCCTCCCGAAGGTCTCTTTCTGCCAATCCACAGCGGGAACATTCATGTAGTTGGCCAGGGTATCCCAGGTGGAGCCGAAATTCTTCAAAAAGTTCATACTGTCAGTGCTGCTGCCTCTTGCCCGTTCGGACTGGTAAAACACATAATCATAGGGACTCAGCACGTCCAGTTCCTTTGCCAGTCTCTTGATACCGACAAAACCGTTATAATTTACCAGCAATCTTCCGGGTTTCCCGCTTTTGGTGGTGATCACAATCACGCCATTGGCGCCTCGCGCTCCGTAAATAGCGGTGGCAGCCGCGTCCTTGAGCACATCAATGCTTTGAATATCCTGGGGCGAGATGTACGAAAGTCCATTTTCCATCTGCATACCATCGATGATATATAAAGGTGAATTATCCCCGGTGATAGACATACCGCCACGCACGCGTATCCTTACTTCGGCGTCCGGGGAACCTTCTGATGTAGTCGCAGTAACACCCGCCAGCCTTCCGTTGAGGGCTTCTGCCGCTGAATTGATCGGGATGTCTTTCAGGTCTTTTACTCCCACTGAAGATACCGATGCCAGCAGGTCTTTTCTCCTGACCGTCTGGTACCCGATGACGACCACATCGCTCAATGCTTTGGCATCGGGCTGCAGCACCACGTCGATAGAAACATTGTCACCTACGGTAGCTTCAAAACTGATATAAGAAGCACTGGTAAATACAAGTACAGCCGCACTGCCGCTGACCGTGATCCTGTAATTACCCTTGCTATCCGTCTGGGTAGCCGTTTTCGTTCCCTTGATCGTTACGGTCACACCGGCCAACGGAAGTTTCTCGGGAGAAGTAACATTGCCTGTTACCTGTTTTCCCTGTGCCCAAACTTGCTGAATAGGCGTAAGGATCATCAACAACAATAAACAAATCCCGGTTGTTTTTAAGAATCTTATCATAATGCAATTTTTGAAGAAACCCTGAATAATATTTTTTTTAAACCTCAGTCTTTATACCTTCTTCCGGAACTTTTCAGAAGGATTGAATTCAATAGGGGGGACGAATCTCCAGGTTCCCTTTTATTAAAAAAGGATCAACCTGTTAATGAAAAATACAAAAAACCGCAGTGTGAAAAGATGGGAAAATCAGTGGACCGGCGTACTAACCGTGCTGTAGTATCAATCGTCTGGCAAGTCGATCTTTTCATTTTGGCAAGCAGTTTTCTCTCGTTTTACCACCGGTGAGCAGCAAATAGGCAAACTTTTTTCCCGGTAGGCACAACAATTCTACACAGAACTTGCATTTTGAAGAACGAATTCAAATGATTTTTTTACGCAATCGTTCCCGGCAACGATTCCACTTTGAACCGTTTGTTTGTCAGGGAGTAATGCAAAAAAAAGGAAACCTATAAATGACTTTTTTAGCGGACAAAAAAAGACAACAAAAAAAACAAATACAGGTATGCAGTTTGCTATCCGGAAGGGGAGGAATCGCAATCAATTTACTGCGTGAAATTATTAACTTTAATGGGCTGTGGGGATGCCGACAGGATTGCATCATGAAATTTGAAGCCGTAACCATAAAAGATATCGCCAAAGCGCTGGGACTCTCGACTTCCACGGTGTCAAGGGCGCTTAGGGACAGCTATGAGATCAGCCCGGAAACCAAAAAACTGGTGTTGGAGTATGCCGAAAAGATCAATTACCATCCCAATCCTATCGCACTCAGTCTAAAAGAAAGAAGGAGCCGTTCCATCGGCGTAATCGTATGCGAAATTGCCAACAGTTTTTTTTCGCAGGTCATTAACGGGATCGAATCCATTGCCGGTAATAATGGATATAATGTCATCATTGCACAAAGCCGCGAATCCTTTGACCGGGAATTATTGAATCTTCAGTATCTCACCTCCCGTTCGATTGACGGACTCATTATATCCGTAGCATCGGAAACAAAAGACTTCCGCTATTTCACCGAACTGCATGAGAAGGGTATGCCGATCGTTTTTTTTGACAGGATCGTGGATGAGATCGCCACTCATAAAGTGATCGTCGATAATTATAAAGGAGCGTATGATGCCACCGTACACCTGCTCCATAACGGGTTTAAACGGATCGCGACATTGTCCAATGCTGAAGGACTCTCCATTGCAAAAGAAAGACTCGCAGGTTATAAAGGTGCCCTGGTGGATAACGGCTTTGAAATAAATGAATCACTGATAAAGTATTGCAGCCATGGGGGCATGATGCTTTCCGAAGTAGAAGAGGCTGTGCATGCATTACTGAAGCTGAAACAACCACCTGATGCGATCCTTGCTTCGGCGGATAAACTGACTACTGGCTGTCTTCGTATCCTGAAGGCAAAAGGGATAAAAGTACCGGGCGATATTGCGTTGGTAGGGTTTTCCAATACCGACCTTACCGATATGCTCGACCCATCCTTGTCGGTGATCCGCCAACCTGCATTTGAAATGGGGGAAGTGGCCACGCGCCTGCTGTTGCAACTGGTCGAAAGTAAACGACCCGTCACCGATTTTGAAATACGCGTACTTTCTACCGAACTGCTGATACGGGGCTCTACTTCAAAGACCAAAGAAAAAATAAAATCATTGGTCTGAATTAAGGTTCACCTACCTGTTATGTGGGGTTTGGAACAGAACAGCTCAGCCTCTATATTTGCCATCCCGAACCAATGGGGAACTAGCTCAGCTGGCTAGAGCGTTTGCATGGCATGCAAAAGGTCAGGGGTTCGACTCCCCTGTTCTCCACCAATCATCCTGCAAAGCGTGTTTTATTTGGCAGGCTCTCTTGTTTTTCACTCCGGCTCATAAAATCTACCATTTACTCATCAAAAGACACCATTGGTTAAACCCTGTTAGGATGGTAGCAGGCAGTAGTATTACCTTGTTCTGTCAATGATCAAAAAACAGTAACCGTTAACCTTGTCTTTCCGCAATCAGCTCTACGTTTTGGGTTTTCTCATGTGCAGGCGATAATCTTGGTTATCGCCTTTCTTTTTCTGAAGAGTCTATCTAAAAGAGACTCGTCAGAAAAGGAGATACATTTGTTGAACTAAATGGCAGCGGGGCTGTTATTGATCCATGGGAGTCCTGAAACAAATATCCGAATATCTTTATCTGCGGAGAAAAGATCCCGACCGACCCAAGAGTAAGTTCACACGGTACATGCATGGTATTAACCGCATTTGCTGGTTGCTGTTTATCCTTTGTCTTATTATCCTGGCCATTAAATTACTGCGATAAGAATTGATGGATGGAATCCGCTGCTTTGACTGAAGCATTTCCTCCCTCGCTCAAAAGCTGTTTCAATGCCGCATAATCTTTTTTCAGCGCTCCCCGGCGGGTCTCATCATTCAGCAGCATTTCCAATTCTTTCTTAAGTTGATACGCGGTAAGATCATTTTGTATCAATTCTTTTACCACCGGCCGATCCATAATTAGGTTCACAAGCGAGATGTATTTTACTTTCACCAATCTCTTGCCTACCTGGTAAGAGAGGAAAGATCCTTTGTAACATACTATTTCGGGTACCCCAAACAAGGCGGTCTCGAGGGTAGCAGTGCCGGAAGTGACCAATGCGGCACTTGCCTGCCTCAGCAAAGAATAGGTCTGACCACTGACGGAGAAAAAATTCGAATGATCTTTCAGGAAAGTT
>CAYSIU010000218.1:0-3105 GCA_964431095.1 uncultured Chitinophaga sp.
TGGCAGCGGTTACTTCCCCGGCCGTTTCCGCGCGAGTTCCGAATGCCGGTGCTGGGAGCACCGCATCCTCCATTCGCTGGTACTCGAAGACTTTGATCGCTTGCGGCTTTCCGTCCTCCGTGATCGTGAAGTCCGAAGCCTTCAACCCGTCCATGCTTGTGCCGCTTTTGTCTTTGGCGGCGACATTCACGACGACCAACTGACTGTTGGCTTCAAACTTGACTCCGCCTTTAGGAACAGATGGCGCACCGGCCCGCTCCTGCGCGTAACCCGCCAACTGCGCCGTCAGAATGATTACAATGATCGGTCTCATAAATTAGAACCTGAACCTCAGATTGATCGTGAGTTTGCGCATTTGCGCGGCAGTAGTTGCCAGCCCATAAGTGCTCGAACCAAGGACTGTTCCCCAGTTCGTTATGGTGACGCGGTTCAAGACGTTCTGGGCCTGAAACTGAAGATCTGCGCTGCGCCGCTCGCCGAACCGGAAAACCCGTCCCAAGGAGCTATCCAGCGAGAACGTCGTGGGGCCGGGGATCGTGTTTCTGCCGGCTGTGCCCCACTCGCCCGCCAGTGGAGCAACGCCAAAATCCGCCATCTTGGCTTCGTTAACGTCCTGATTGTCGATCCGTGCGATCGCCGTCGTGTACGCTTGAAAGAGGCGAACGCTCAGCTTTGGATCGTGCAACAACTCGACCAGTTGCGGGCGGTATTGCGTGAGCCGTTCATCCGCGATCCATTTGGCGGCGAGGAAGCGCACCTCGTCGTGCGGATCGGCGAGAAAATCAGCGACGCGGCGCGCGGCCTCTTTATCACCACTCGTGCGCCACGCCAACAGCACTCCGAGGCGCTGCTGAAGCGGCAAAGCCTTTGATTCAATTCCAGCAAGAAGGTCGGTGTGATGTGCCAGGTGGTGGACTGCCACATGGCGAAGAAAAGGATCAGAATCATCGAGGAGCTTCAATAGCTGGTCCTTGCCATAGTGCGGATGCGGCGGCACCATGTCGCGGATGGCTTTCATTGTTTCTGTTCCGGCGAGTTGTCGCTTATCCATTTGTCGATCGCCGCAATCGATTAGTGCCGTGAGCGCGGCAGCACGAACGCGGGGATTGTCATGGCTCAACTGCTGGCGGAGGAAATCGCGGCCACGGTCGCCTTCGGCTACAAGTTGTTGGGCGGCCGCCTCCCGCAGTGGCCGGTGGGCGCTGAAGAGGGCCTTCCGAGGATCGGTCGGCCGCTCACGTGGACCCGCGTCTTTCCAGCGGATGTGCCAGATTGCACCGCGACCATGGAGATTATAGTCACTCAGCACCCAGTCGCTCACGAACAGCGAACCATCCGGCGCGACCGCGATACCGACCGGCCGAAAGTCTTTGCCGCCCTGGATGAACGGCAGCCGTTCGGCCGTAAACGAGGCGCCGCGCTCCTTGAGGCGGTAGCGCTGGATGCCAGGGTCGGCCCAAGACGCCACCAGAAAATCGCCGCAATACTCACTCGGAAGCCCCACCGAATCATAGTCATATTTATCATCATTGAGAATACCATCACTGTTACAATAGATGACGGCGCTGAGCATGAATGCTGTTTTGTGGGTAAAATCAGCGAAACAAGACGCATCGATCATGAACCCGTAAGCATCCCCTGTTTTATTAAAAATCCGAAGGCCCGGTTCTGTTTTGCCTTTGGCGCCATAATAGAGGAACTTGACATACGCAGAAGGATATTCAGCCGTATCATAAGCGGGCCACTTCGATTCCGGGGGCGTCATAGACATATAACGGCGCAGGAATGCATAATCATCAGGACTGAGATGAAACCGCTGCTTTTCCGGCACGGCTTCAGGGAACAGGACCGCTTTTACGATATTGTGCAGCGTGGACAGTGACATGCGATTCTTTTTTGAAAAATCAAATGGTTCATTTACCAGTTGATCCCCTTTCATATATCCTTTCCCCAACCGGGTATTTCTTACTGCATAGATCAGTTGACTTTTCACGGCTGGTTGAGTATAGATCTTTTTCCCGGTATTATCCATAAAAATGATCGGGTTGGTATGGCGGTTATCTTCCTCCGATAAAAAGATATTAAGCCGGTGAATGATCTGTATCCCGGTATATCCCATTTGTTGCAGGGATTGATTGATATATTCCTGCCCCAGGAATTCATAGAGCCGGTTGAAAGCGTCATTATCGCTCACCAGCAGGATCTTCCTGATGTAATGAGCGATGGTGGGCCGGCCATCGGGTGTGGTCGGATCATTACACACCTCGGTTTGCGGGTCACCGTCGGCACCGGTGATCATAGTCGTATTCTTATCCAGCCCGGGAATATTCAGTTCATGTAATTTTTGCAAGGCCAGTGCAGCTATAGGAAGCTTGACGGTAGAAGCCGGGTAGAAATAATGGTTGCTGTCAATGTTGAACGAATGGTCAGTAAATTTTATTTTCCCTTTCTTGTCCCGGTCAATCTGTGTATAGATGATCTGTACGTTCAGCTCATTTTTTGGGTCCAGGATAGAATCGAAAAACGGGCGGTGGGTGGAAAGAAGGTGATGGATCATGGTGTCCTTAGCCGTTTGTTGCGCCGCCACTTTGAACATACCACTACCTGATGTTGCCAAAACTGCCATGGAAAATCTTATAAAAAAAGTTACGTTCATCATCGTAAATTAACAAGAATAAAAAATCTCTGAAAAACCCAACGGATGCCCGGCATCCGAAAATGCGGAGGGTTTGAAAAGAACCGATGTTCTGACCCCAAAAATGACAATTAATTCAATAGTTAAAAAAGGGGAAAAACCAGGAAGAACTGCGTTCAATTGTCCATCGGAATCTCCCTGCTACGAAAACTATTCAACCTTGCCCGGTTTGCTCTTAAAGAGCTGAAATCCATACATAAATAGTACCGGGTAATACAGAAATGCCATGGAAAACCCTGCAAAATTCTGCCCGAAACACCCTATCTTTGCCCCTCTTTAAAAAAAACCTGGAAGCCTTTCCCGACTGCGCGGCGGCAAAAGGCCAAAAATGTAAATCAATCTTTTTATGAAAATAAAAGGTTTGGTCAGTTTTTACACTATTCTTTTTATTGTTAATTCCTTTATTCATT
>CAYSIU010000218.1:3115-5376 GCA_964431095.1 uncultured Chitinophaga sp.
ATTATGCCCGAAACACCCTATCTTTGCCCCTCTTTAAAAAAACCTGAAAGCCATTCCCGATAACGGGTGCTGTGAAGGCAAAAATGTAAATCAATCTTTGTATGCAACTGAAAGGTTTGGTCCGTTTTTTCACTGTTCTTCTCATTGTGTATTCCCTGTATCAATTGTCTTTTACCTGGTTTGTGAAGAACCATGAAAAAAAGATGGAAGCCGTTGCCCGGAGCTATGTAAAAAAGAATTTCTCTACAGCACTGCAAAAATACCCCGGCAATAAGGACTCACAGGCCATTTACCAAGAATCATTGGACCAGGTTTACCAGGACCGGTTAAAACGTTTGCTCGACAGCACCCGGGATGTTACGGTCACCTATGGTATCAATGGTAAAGTAAGTTACCAGAAAGCCAAAGAGGAGGAATTGAACCTCGGTCTCGACCTGCAAGGGGGCATGAACGTAACATTGGAAGTGGAGATGACCGGGTTGCTGAAATCGCTCGCTAATAATTCCAGGGATCCCAATTTTTTATTGGCCATCCAGAACGCGGATAAACGAAAAGCCAACAGCGGTGCCGATTTCATCACGCTTTTTATTGAAGAATACCGGAAACTGGAATCGGTCAGACCCCTGGCTACGTTATTTGCGGGGGCGGCATCGGACAAAGACAAGATCGATATCAATTCCAGCGACAGCAAAGTGGAAAGTTATATCCGGGGTAAGGCCAGCGATGCTTTCGGGCAGACCGAAAAAATATTGCGTCAGCGTATTGACCAGTTCGGCGTGGCACAACCCAGCATCAATGCCAACCCCGATAAAAAAATCATTACGGTGGAACTGCCCGGTGTGAAAGACAAAGATCGGGTCAGGAAGATCCTGCAAAGTACCGCTAACCTGCAGTTCTGGGAAGTATATACGCTGGATGACAACGCCTATGGTGAAGGCTGGCAGAAAGCGATCAAATACTTTAATGCCAAATACGGAGGTGTCAAAGACAGCACCGCAGTGCGTGATTCCGCCAATAAAAAAGACTCATTGTTTAAAAAGGACAGCCTGAAGAATATTGCAAAGAAGGATTCCAATGCTTCCCTGCTCTCCAAAACGATCGGTCAAAAAAAGGACTCGAACATTAAAAAAACTGAACAGGCGGCTCCGAAGGTCACAATTGAAAAATACATCCGTTTTGCCCAGCCTTACCGCGATGAAAAAGGTAAAGTGAAATACTCGGCCGCCATCGGGGATGTTGCTATCAAGGATACCATGCAGGTGAGAGAGTATTTAGATGAGATCTCCCCTAATTTCCCTTCTGATGTAATATGGGCCTATGGCATCCCCGCTAAGGACAAGAAACTGTCCTCCCTGGTTCCGTTATATGCACTAAAAACATATGGGCGTGCTCAGGCAAAGCTGGGTGGGGATGCTATTTCAGACGCCCGCCAGGATTTTGACCAGTTCGGCAAAGTGGAAGTCAGGATGGAAATGAAAAATTTTGGGGCCAATATCTGGAAGAAAATGACCCATGATAACGTGGACAAGCCGATTGCCATCGTACTCGATAATATCGTTTATTCCGCCCCTAACGTGATCAACGAAATACCCAACGGGATATCTTCGATCACGGGAAATTATACCCAGCAGGAAGCCTCCGACCTGGCGAATATCCTGCAAACCGGTAAACTACCCGCTCCTGCCAAGATCGTACAGGAGCAACAGGTGGGACCGACATTGGGAAGACAAGCCATCCGCGGGGGTTCGATGGCCTTCCTCATATCCTTTACCGTTATCTTCTTATTGATGCTGGTGTATTATAATACCAGCGGCTGGATCGCCAATATTGCACTGATATTGAACCTGCTTTTCACCGTGGGTATTCTCGCAGGTCTCGGCGCCACCCTGACCGCCCCGGGTATTGCCGGCCTGGTACTGACCATTGGTATGGCAGTGGATACCAACGTGATCATTTATGAACGGATAAAAGAAGAGTTGTCGCGTGGCAAAGGATATATTCCTGCCATCAACGAGGGTTATAAACGGTCATTGCCTCCGGTACTGGATGCGCACGTCACGGTGCTGCTGACCGCGATCATCCTGTTTTATTTTGGATTGGGACCGGTAAAAGGTTTTGCCACCACGCAGATCATTGGTATCCTGCTTTCCCTGTTCTGCGGTATCCTTGTGAGCCGCTGGATAGCCGAATGGTTCACCAACTAAAAGAAACACCTTACATATTTCACCGGGAGTTCGCGTCGCCTTTTCAAGCACGGAAAA
>CAYSIU010000219.1:0-5375 GCA_964431095.1 uncultured Chitinophaga sp.
GAATTACGTAATGCCCAGGTAAGCCGGGGTTTTAATGTCCCGCTTCTGCTGCAAATGCGATCAGTTCTTCCGGCGCCCGGAATATCTTCACCTGGGGCGGAGGTTTCTTCATCAGTTTCACCGCGGGACCCGATAGCAATATTTTCTTTTCAGGGAAAAGCCTGTATAAAACATCCAGGTAATGATCCGCGCCGGCGTCATCCAGTTGCGTTATGATATGTGTATAGAGATAGTCGACCGGGTGCTGCCGGAGATACCCGCAAAGACATTTCAGGGAAAGATCGACGCCGAAATAAATGGTTCGTACATTGTTTTTCCTCAAAAAATAATTGGCGGCCAACAGCGGGATCTCGTGAAATTCACCGCTGGGAGCAAAGATCAGTACGGCGGGACCGGGACGGTTGCTCCTTTCGATCCCATCAATGGCACAGATGATCTTTTTGCGGATGATATGACTGCAAAAATGTTCCTGCGCTGGAATGACATGATTGGTCATCCACAACAACCCGATCCGTTGCAGGAATGGATAGAATACATGCAGGATGGCTTTTTCAAGCCCTGTACGGATGACCAGCGTATTAATGATCTTATCAAACCGCTCCCTGTCAAAATCAATGCTTGCGTCGATCAACTGATGAATGAATAGTTCGTGGCCTTCATCCCCTGCCGCGATCGCAGCCACCTTTTCCCGGATCTGTTCACAACTGAGTGAAGCGATCCGGGATATTTTATAACCCTGGTGATACAAAAACGAGATCCGCAGCAATTCTTTAAGGTCCTCGTTGTCATACACCCGCCGGCGGCTTTCTTTTCTTTTTGCGACGAAGAGGCTGTACCGCTGTTCCCAGGTACGCAAGGTGTGGGCTCTGATCCCGCAGAGGTTTTCAATATCCCTGATGCTGAAATGATTCATGACGGCCGGCTTTAAATTATCATTATTTGCATTAGCAAAGCGGGGTCTGCTTTAGCAAAACTTTGAATATTAAAATTTTGACAGGCAAATATTTATGATATTTTTGCCAGTTATAAAAATAGTTCATGCCCCTTTATCATTTATTTATTGTATATCTCATCGGTACCCTCATCGTATTTCTCCCTTCTTTCGGTCTCGCCCGGTTGTTTGCCAAAGCCGGGGCTCCTTCTTGGAAAGCCTGGGTCCCTTTTTATAACACCTGGATCATGCAGGAGTTGACACAGCGACCCAAACACTGGGTGTTCTGGCAGTTTATCCCGGTAGTGGGATGGTTCATCAGCCCGGGTATATTCATCGAATTTGTCAAAGCATTCGGGAAATTCTCACTGGGTCAACATACCCTCGCTGCACTGCTGGCCCCCTTGTATTTCCCTTACATTGCTTATAAGGAAGACGTGAATTTCATTGGATCCGCAGGTGTAAAAAAACATAAGAAAAAAGTATGGAGGGAATGGGTGGACGCGGCCATTTTTGCCGTGATCGCTGCCACACTGATCCGGACCTTTGTTTTTGAAGCCTATACCATACCATCGCCTTCGATGGAGAAGACCCTGCTGGTTAAAGATTTTTTGTTTGTGAGCAAATTGAGTTATGGCCCACGCATTCCCAATACACCTCTTTCGGTTCCTTTTGTACATAATTATCTCCCCTTTGGAAGCAGTTGGAGATCCTACTCCCGCGCTATTCAACTTCCGTATACGCGATGGTTTGCCTCCTCCCCCAAAAGAGGGGATGTGGTCGTATTTAATTTCCCGGAGGGTGACACGGTGATCAACAAGGATGATTACCAGTCAAAACATCCTTTTTACCAGGTTTGCCGGGAACTGGGTAACGGAGATGTTCAGAAAGGCAGAGAGATGGTGCTGGCTGACCCCGACCAGTACCCGCTGGTAGTACACCCGGTGGATAAATCGGATAATTATATCAAACGATGCATAGCCGTAGCCGGAGATACGTTGCAGATCATCAACAGTGAAGTCTTTGTAAATGGTAAAAAAAGCGAACTGGCACCTTATGCACAAATGGAATACGACCTGGAGACCAGCCAGGCCCTTGATCCTGATTTTCTCAAAAGCGAATACGGTGTGAACCTGGATGAGGCGCAAATAACGGGGTTGAATCAATACCGGGTGACACTGACTACCCAATCCATTGACAAGATGAAAAAATCAGGCTTACTGAAATCCGTCATTCCCCACCTGGATACGAATACAATAGCCTATGACCCCCGTTTTGAGAATTATGTCTGGTACAATAAATGGAGTACTGATAATTATGGGAAAATATGGATTCCCAAAAAAGGAGCGAAACTGCAATTGAACCCCAATAATTATTACATCTATGAACGACCGATCCGGGTGTACGAGAAGAATGATTTTTACATGAAGGATGGGAAATTCTACCTGAACGGGAAAGAAGTGACCGAGTACACATTTAAAATGGATTATTACTGGATGATGGGGGATAACCGGCACCAATCACAGGATTCCCGTTACTGGGGTTTTGTTCCCGAGGACCGGATTGTAGGCAAAGCCTGGATGATCTGGTTTAGCTGGGATCAGGGGCCGAGATGGAAACGATTTTTCCGCATCGTCAGATAAACAACCTGTTACAAACCCTGCCTGAGGCAGGGTTTGGTGTCTTTAAACTAAATGGTTAATTTAAAGCATGAAGGAGAAGAAAATTGAATTTGCATATGAAGTGTACAAGGACATCGGGGAGCTGAATGAAAAAGATGCCTGGCTGCTCAATGAAGCAAGGGTTGTTACCGAACAAGCCTATGCACCTTATTCCAATTTTCATGTCGGCGCCGTAGCTATGTTGGCCAATGGAGAAGTGGTGGCTGGCACGAACCAGGAAAATGCATCCTATCCGGTAGGCATTTGCGCAGAAAGAGTGTTGTTGGGGACGGTGGCCACTTTATACCCTCAGGTAGAGGTCAGGAGCATCGCCATCAGTTATAACAGCGATGCAGTAAAAAGCAACCATCCCATTTCCCCCTGTGGCATGTGCCGCTAGGCATTACTGGAATACGAAAAGAGATTGAAAAAACCGATCCGCCTGATTCTTGGCGGAATGGAAGGGAGGATCTATATCATCAAAACGGCCAGCCTCTTACTTCCGTTTGCCTTTACAAGCGAAGAGTTGATTTAGTTGATGGATACCCTTTACGGGTTTCGGCAAGCCAGTCAGCATTCGGCTACTAAAACAGTGTCCTGACCCCATGCGCCACTTTGGCTTCATGCTCAAGTAACCATTTTTTTCTCCAGAGGCCTCCGGCGTAACCCACCAGTTCATTATCGGAGCCGATCACCCGGTGACAGGGCACAACAATCGCCACCTCATTCTTCCCGTTGGCATTGGCTACTGCCCGGGTGGCTTTGGTATCACCCGTTCTCCGGTCCAGTTCCAGGTAACTGATCGTTTTTCCAAAGGGGATCTGTATCAGCTCACTCCATACTTCCTGCTGGAAAGGAGTGCCGGTCTGGTTTACCGGGAGTTCAAATATTCTTCTTTCCCCGTTAAAATACTGGATCAGTTGTTCCACGCATTGGATCAGCAATGGAGGCAAATGTTTTTTCTTCCCTTCCGTCTTTTGGGACCGGTCATGAAAGGTGACTTCGGAGATATAATCCTGGGTACCGCTGATCTTCAGCAGCCCGATGGGAGAATGATAATATGTACTGTAAGTCTCAGCCAATCTTTTGCCCGTTTTGGACGGGTCGTTCTGGTTGCAATAAAATTACATCATTGTTTTCATCGTAAACACCCAAGACCAGGCATTCGCTTACAAAATCAGCGATTTGTTTGGGTGGGAAATTGACCACGGCGATCACCTGGCGGTTCAGTAACTGTTCTTTTTTATAATGAAAGGTGATCTGTGCCGAAGACCGACGGGGCCCCCGGGGTTCACCAAAATCAATGAGCAGCTGGTAAGCGGGTTTGCGGGCTTTTGGAAAATCGTTGATCTCAATAATGGTCCCTGCGCGGATATCAATTTTTTCGAAATCATCCCACGTGATCGGCATCGTACTAATTTTCCTGTAAACTAAGAATTTACGCGGACATGGGAAGGATTGTAAATGCTGAAAGTTAAATGGGAAGTACACTGGTTAGTGCTCATTCGGATTTGGCATTTAAAACGGCTCTTATGATTGATCGAGAAGCTTTGCCAGGTTCATCAGCTCAGATCGTTTGTAGCCGTACTTATCCGAGTCAAAGCATTTGCTGAATTCTTCGAGCAATTGCTGGATGACTTGTTTGTTCTTTTGCGGTTTGAAATAGGAACCTACCGGCGGAACGGAAATACGTTTGAAATAACTTTCCACATCATGATGTGTGAACACCTGGCCCGAAGTGGGGTCTATGAAGAATTCGATCTTATGAATGGGATTGGGAAGATTCTCATCTGAGTAACCGGGTTTAAAATAAGCGACGATGAACTGTTTGGGGATCTTAATGGCCCTGACCGGGATATCGAGCAATTCACAAAGCACCAGGTATAAGATGCCATTGCTGATCTGGTTGCCCTTTTTTGTTTCGAGGGTTTTATGCAATAAGAATTCATTCGCTTCTTTATAATTGGTCTCACCGCCCTTTAACCCATAATAACTGTAGAGGATGCTGGTGACGATATTGATTTGTTCCAGGGGGGTAAGGTAATTATTCAGTTCCAGCCAGATATTGCGCCGCACTTTTTCTATTTCCTGTAATGCCTGGGTGGTGGACACATCCGGGTATTGGAACCTGGAGACCAGCATCGCGCCAAGCATCAGGTCGTGGTGACCCGACACGTTCCATTGACGGAAGTCCTCCGTCAGGTCAGTATAATGCAGGCGGTGAATCAGTAATTCAATGCGACCCTGGACCTCTTCATTCGGGGTGGTCTCCCAGAGATGTTCGAGCTCGGGGATGATATTCTTTCCGTAGTCAACGATCTTATCCGATACTGCCCCAAAGACTTCTTCATCGGGGTCGTCGATGAGCGTGAACAGGGCCGACAATTCTCTGGTGGTTTCCATGGTATCGATTCGTCTGCAAGATCAAAACAGAATACGGAATAAAATAGTTAATTTTTTCCACAGATGGGGAAAGGGAAAAGTTATCTTTTACTGCTGAAGGTTTAAAGTTTTATGTTTGGGTATGAAAAAAATAATCGGCCTGCCTGTTTTATGCTGCATAACGGCCACGGCAATTGCCCAAAACGATATGTATAGGATGAAGAAGGACAGTTCAGGTTTTGAGCTGACGATGAAGGGAGCTTCCCACCTGGCATCCCTGCCCCTGAAATGCATGGGTCAGGAGTTTCCCAATAAAACCGGTCATACCTCCATTCACGACAGCGACCATATTCTCTTGCCCCACCAACTGCACCCCGCTTTTTACGGATGTTTCGACTGGC
>CAYSIU010000220.1:0-5371 GCA_964431095.1 uncultured Chitinophaga sp.
GAGTAACGTCGAGAAAAGATGAGTGGAACGAGGTCCAAAGCTTTGATGGCAAACCCGGCTGGATTTGCAATACCTGCCGTTTTGAGAAGAAGAAAACGGCCGACTGGGTGATAGAGGGCCTTACCGATATCAACCGGCATTCCGTGATCGCGCAGAGTAAATACCCCGGGTTGGTAAAACCCAAAGAGACCATTACAGACGTCATGGGCGGAAGAGATCCCAGGGTTTTGCTGGATATTCATGATGTCAGTGATATCAATGATCCTTCCATTGACCTAAGTGCCATTGAAGGGCCGGCAACAAGTGAAACATTTGAAAAGAAAGAAGAATCGTAAATGAGCATGTATATATTGTCGCTTGATGGGTGGCTGATCCTGGAAAAATTCCTGCTGGTGGGGTTTATTATTACACTCTCACTGTTGATCGCCATGTATACGACCTATGCTGAGCGGAAGGTAGCGGCATGGCTGCAGGACCGTCGGGGTCCTAACCGGGCGGGTCCTTTCGGGATCTTACAACCTCTTGCCGATGGCGGTAAATTATTTTTCAAAGAAGAAATCATCCCGCTCGCATCTTCCAAATTTCTTTTTGTGCTTGGCCCCTCACTTGCCATGATCATGGCCATGCTTACAAGCGCCGTGATCCCCTGGGGAGGTAACCTGCATATTTTCGGACGAAATGTGTCTTTACAGATCGCTGATATCAATATCGGTATCCTTTACATTTTTGGGGTTGTGAGTCTTGGGGTCTACGGGATCATGATCGGAGGCTGGGCATCGAATAATAAATTTTCTTTACTCGCAGCTATTCGCGGGGCTTCCCAGATGATCTCTTACGAACTGGCCATGGGTCTGTCGCTGATCTCAGTGCTGATGCTGACCGGCACTTTGCAAATGAGTGGTATCGTGCATAATCAGATTGCCGGGCATAATATCTGGTACGTGATCCTCCAGCCGCTTGGATTCATCATCTTTTTTATTTGTGCGCTGGCGGAGTGTAACCGGACCCCTTTTGACCTGCCGGAAGCAGAGAATGAATTGAATTTTGGTTATCACCAGGAGTATTCCTCCATGAAACTGGGTCTTTATTTGTTTGCAGAATATGTAAATATGTTTATCAGTAGCGCAGTGATGGCCACGTTGTTCTTCGGCGGGTATGATATTTTACCCTTTGTGGACGAAAGCAAATGGGGATTGTCGCCCAACCTGCTGACAATATTGGGATTTGTTGCTTTAATGATTAAAACCTTTTTCTTCCTGTTCGTTTTTATCTGGATCCGGTGGACCATTCCCCGATTCCGTTATGACCAGCTGATGAACCTGGGATGGAAAAAGCTGATCCCTCTGGCGTTGATCAATATGATCATTACAGCAGTGGTAGCATTATGGTTAAGGAAATAACCGAGAGGAAACGAATAATGTTCGCTAGCCCCGTAGGGGCGAAATGTTGATAGAAAACGAAAAACGTTCGATAGCCCCATATGGGAGAGATGTTCGTAGAAAATGAATAATGTTCACTAGCCCCGTAGGGGCGAGATGTTCGTAGAAAACGAAAGATGTTGAATAGCCCCGTCGGGGCGAAATGTTCGTTGAAAAACGAAAGATGTTGAATAGCCCCGTAGGGGCGAAATGTTCGTAGAAAACGAAAGATGTTTGAAAGCCCCGTCGGAGCGAGATGTTGGTAGAAAGCGAATAATATTTGATAGCCCCGTAGGGGCGCAATGTTCGTAGAAAGCGAATAATATTTGAAAGCCCCATAGCGACGAAATGTTAGAAAATGAATAATGTTCAATAGCCCCATAGGGTCGAAATGTTAGAAAATGAATAATGTTCAATAGCCCCTGTAGGGGCGAAATGTTCGTAGAAAACGAAAGATGTTTGAAAGCCCCGTCGGGGCGAGATGTTCGTAGAAAACGAAAGATGTTTGAAAGCACCGTAGGGGCGAGATGTTCGTGGAAAACGAAAGATGTTTGATAGCCCCATAGGGGCGAGATGTTCGTAGAAAACGAAAGATGTTTGAATAGCCCCGTAGGGGCGAAATGTCGGTAGCGATCAGGAAGATAAGCAGCTTCATATCGCTGCCGCATAAAATATATATTTGCAACCCAAAACCAGTAATAAGGAGAGAGCAACCAGCAACAAATATGTTAACAGACCGGTCGATACAGGTAGACAGGCGGCCCATGACGTGGCTGGAGAAATTATATCTCTGGAACATCCTGAAGGGGATGATGATCACGCTGAGTCATCTTTTCAAAAGAAAGGCAACGATCAGTTACCCGGAGCAAAAACGTTCTTTTTCCAAAGTATTCCGCGGATTGCAGGTGCTGAACCGGGATGAAGAGGGACGGGAACGCTGCACCGCCTGTGGGCTCTGTGCCGTTGCTTGCCCGGCAGAAGCCATCACGATGGAAGCGGCCGAACGATTGCCGGGAGAAGAACACCTCTACCGCGAAGAAAAATATGCCGTGAAGTACGAGATCAATATGCTGCGCTGCATATTTTGCGGTTTATGCGAAGAAGCTTGTCCCAAAGACGCTATTTATTTGTCGGAGACCTTTGCCCCGGCCAATTATGGGCGACAGGGGTTTATTTATAAAAAGGAAGACCTGTTGATCCCGCATCCGAAGGAAAACCCCGAAGCCTTTCAAAAGGCATTAGGAGAAAAAGCTGCGAGGAACTAAGGAACTATTAACGGCTTAAGAGAAATGAACATCACGCAAATATTATTCTGGTTCCTTTCGGTTCTGGCGTTGTTCAGCGCGATGATGGTGATCACCGGTAAAAACCCCGTCTATTGCGTGCTTTGGCTGATCGTCACTTTCTTTTCCATTTCCGCTCATTATATTTTATTGAATGCCCAGTTCCTGGCCATCGTGAATATCATTGTGTATGCCGGGGCGATCATGGTCTTATTCCTGTTTGTGATCATGCTCATGAACCTGAACCGGGAAACAGAACCGAAAAAGAACCGCTGGCTGAAGATCGCAGGAGCAGTGGCGGGGGGATGCTTGTTATTAGTGCTGGTGGCAGCTTTGAAGGATTCCGACATAAAACAGCAGCAAGCAGAACTCGGGGGAGGAGGTATCGGGCTGATCCAGAACCTCGGAAAAATATTATTCAGCACCTACGTATTGCCATTTGAGATAAGCAGTGTATTATTCCTGAGTGCAATGGTAGGGGCCGTAGTGATTGGGAAAAAAGAATAGCTGCGTGCCGGGAGCTTTGAGTCACCGGCTCATGACTCATCGCCCGTGGCGAAAAACAATAGCGAAATGCCGATCAATTATTACATATTCCTTTCCATCGCCTTGTTTGCGATTGGTATCGTGGGGGTGCTGACCCGGCGCAATGCCATCATTATTTTTATGTGTATAGAGCTCATGCTGAATGCGGTGAACCTGCTGCTGGTGGCGTTTTCAAAAATGCATCACCTGGCAGCGGTCCAGGCGGGCAATGTGACGACGAATGCGGGGAGCGACGGGCAGTTATTTGTTTTTTTTATTATGGTGGTGGCGGCAGCCGAGGTAAGCGTGGGCCTGGCGATCATCGTAATGATGTATCGCAATGTCCATTCGGTGGATGTGAATTTTTTAAACAGGTTAAAACATTGATCTATTCTGAAAGGCCATTATGCAAAATGCGTTTCAAATAGTTTATCTCATTCCCCTTCTTCCCCTGCTTGGTTTTATCATCACCGGGCTGGGAAGAAAGTATTTGTCGAAAGGCCTGACCAGTGTGGTCGGCTGCGGAACGGTCCTCTTATCATTGGTCATGAGCATTTGGGTGTTCGTTCAGGTAAAAGAAGGAAACACCCATGTAGCGGAGTATTTTAATTTTATTTCGGTAGGAAAATTAACCATTCCTTTCGCCTTCCAGGTCGACCAGTTAACTGCCGTATTCCTGTTGATTATAACCGGGGTTGGTTTCCTGATCCATGTCTATTCTGTTTCTTACATGCATGATGAAAGTCCCGCGCATTTCGCCCGTTATTTTTCTTATCTCAATTTGTTTATATTCTCCATGCTGGTGCTCGTCATGGGCGCCAATTTTGTTATCCTTTTCATCGGGTGGGAGGGCGTCGGGCTTTGTTCTTATTTATTGATCGGTTTCTGGTTTAAAAACGACGAATATAACAAAGCAGCCAACAAGGCTTTCATCATGAACCGGGTAGGGGATCTTGCTTTCCTCGTTGCTTTGTTCTGGATCATCAATAAACTGGGTACGGTTTCTTACAGTGAGGTGTTCAATCCTTCCAATCTTGCCAAACTGAAAAGCTCTGACATCACCATTATCACGTTATTGCTTTTTGCCGGTGCCACCGGCAAAAGCGCACAGATCCCTCTTTATACCTGGTTGCCCGATGCAATGGCTGGTCCTACTCCTGTATCGGCCCTGATCCATGCAGCTACCATGGTGACGGCGGGTATTTATATGATCGCAAGATGCAATGTGCTTTATTCGATGAGCGGGATCACGCAAAATGTGGTTGCCGTGATCGGGTTGGCCACAGCGATCCTGGCCGCCACTATCGCACTCAAGCAAAATGATATCAAAAAAGTGCTGGCCTATTCCACGGTCAGCCAGTTGGGGTTTATGTTCCTGGCACTCGGGACCGGCGCCTATGTGGCAGCCGTTTTCCATGTAATGACCCATGCGTTCTTCAAAGCATTGTTGTTCCTCGGCAGCGGCAGTGTGATCCATGCTCTCGGCGGCGGGCAGTATATCCGTAATATGGGCGGGCTAAACAAAAAACTGAAACTGACCTATGTAACTTTCCTGGTCGGCTGTATCGCCATTTCTGGTATCCCTCCCTTCAGCGGTTTCTTCTCCAAGGATGCCATCCTGCTGAACGCTTTTGAAAAAAGCCCGGTGTTGTATGGCATCGCGTTATTTGCTGCATGGCTCACCGCTTTTTATATGTTCCGGTTATTGTTCATCACTTTCACCGGGACCTTCAGGGGTTCAGAAGAACAACAACAGCATTTGCACGAAGGTCCTGCAACCATGACGATCCCCCTGATCTTACTCGCTGTGCTTTCCGTGATCGGCGGCTTCGTTGGGCTACCGGAAGTGTTTGTAAAGGGGGGCGACCAGATCGGTAAATTCTTATCTCCAGTCATCCCGGTTACGGGGGAACATACGGTGACTCATTCTACCGAGTACCTATTGATGGCTTTGTCATTGGCAGGCGTCGTGGTCATGATCATAGTCGCCTGGTTCAGGTACCGGAATTACCAGGGCAGGGAAGCGACCGGTTTTGGAAAGCTGCTGGAAAATAAATGGTACGTGGACGAACTCTATGATAAAATCATTGTAAACCCTCTACGGAAGCTGGCGGGCTTTTTCAATTCCGTACTTGACAGATCGGG
>CAYSIU010000221.1:0-5368 GCA_964431095.1 uncultured Chitinophaga sp.
CTCCTTCACGCTGCTAACGAGCGGGACCATGACTTCGGGGAAAACCTTTACGCCGTTCCCAAGTATACGGTCTTCCTGGAAGAAACCAGCACTTCTCCGAAGCAAAAAACCATTTTCGACAGCATACAGATACCAACCGATACCACTTCGCGGTTGCGGTTCGCTAATTTTATTTATAACCCGAGCGCCATCGGAACCGGTTTTGATATCTTTTCTGTGAAAAGGAATGCGGTGATCTTTAGCAATGTCATGGAGACCCAGATTACTGATTTCATTCCCTATGCATCGGCCCTCACAGACACTTTCTATATACGTCTGAATGGGAGTGCTGTCAATTTGCAGAACACCGATACTACGGGAAAGCCGACGATCCTGAACATCCAGGCGGTCCTTACGCCCACCCGGCTAAGAAGTTATACACTTGTATGGAGGGGTAGTTACAAAGGCACCAATAATAAGACAGCCGGCGGTTCGGCGATCGCCCCTGCCAGGGCTCTCGGGGTATTTGCCAACTACTGATTCGATACTGAAAATGAGAAAAGGCTGTTTTAACAACAGCCTTTTTTTTATGCAAAAAATATATACGCGAGGGCAATCGAGGTGATGATTCCCACCAGATCGGCTAATAACATGGAGCCGATGGAATACCGCGTATTTTTTATGCCTACCGCGCCGAAATAAACAGCGACCACGTAAAAAGTGGTATCGGATGACCCCTGCAATACGCAGGATAAACGACCGGCGAAACTATCTGCCCGGCCATTGCTCATGGCATCCACCATCATCCCCCGGGCGCCGCTGCCACTGAATGGCCTCACCAATGCGGTTGGTAGCCCGTCCACAAACCTTGTGTCGGTGCCTAAGGCCGTAAAGAGATTCTTCATCCCATCAATAATGTAATCAAAGGTGCCGCTGCTGCGAAGCATACTGATGGCTACCAGCATCCCGACCAGGTAAGGAATGATACGGATCGCCGTTTCAAAACCACCTTTTGCACCGTCTATAAAAGCGCTGAAAATATCTATTTTCTTATATACCCCTCCCAGCACAATCAGGAAAAGGATCAGTAACAACAATCCATTACCGAATGAGCCGGAAAAAAACTCCAGGGAAGATTTATCCAACCCATACAGATAGCTGATCAAAAGCCCGATCAGGGCCGATAAGCCAAGGATCCAGGCCAAAATAACAGGTTGCAGTAAATTAATGCGCTGCCGGATCGAGACAATGATCATAGCAGCCACCGTTGCGGCAAAGCTGGCGATCATACAGGGAAGAAAAATATCCGTGGCTACTTTTGCATGAGCGCTCGCCCGGAGTGCAATGATGCTCACAGGTATCAATGTAAGACCCGATGCATGCAGGCAGAGGAACATGATCTGTGCATTCGATGCCCGGTTTTTATCAGGGTTCAGTTCCTGCAGGCTTTCCATGGCTTTAATACCAAATGGGGTGGCCGCATTGTCCAGACCCAGGAGGTTGGCAGAGAAATTCATCATCATATGACCATGGGCAGGATGATCTTTAGGCACCCCGGGAAATAACCTGGAAAAGAAGGGTCCGATGATGCGTGACAAAAATCTTATACCTCCCGCTTTTTCCGCAATGCTCAGGAAGCCCATGAATAAGCTCATGAAACCTATCAACCCAAGACATAAGGTCACGGCATCTTTACAGGTTTCAAGGATACCGTTTACTTTCAACACTTTCACAGCGACGATCCTGCCTTCTTCTTTCTTATAAATAAGATCTCCCTGTTGTACACGGGAGATGCTGTCCAATTGACCCACCAGCTGCGGGTCTGCATGTGCCGGATTCATTTCTTTTACTTTCAGGGAATCCCCGTTTTTTCCGATCACCATCGCGGAGAATATTTGCTGTTCTCCATCCACTGCAAAAAATTTAAACCCCGCCACCAGGATAGCAATAATAATGAAGGCCGACCAGATCCGGCTAAGCGCCATACGTTTATGGATTATCGTTTAACTAAAAGCGGAAAGTTAAACAAACTCTTCAACACCGTGCAGTCAGTGTTATTCGCTTATCTTTGCCGACTTTAAAAAGTCATATGAGTCATACAGGTCATAAGGATGAGATCCTTATTGTAACGATAGCCTGTTAATGAACTTTAAATCTTTTGACTGATATGACCCTTATGACCAATATAACTTAATATGGCACTACAGGCAGGCATAGTTGGATTACCCAATGTAGGAAAATCAACTTTATTCAACGCGGTCAGCAGCAGCGCAAAGGCACAGGCCAGTAATTACCGGTTTTGCACCATTGATCCCAATATAGGGCTGGTGGATGTCCCGGATCCACGGCTGTATAAGCTGGCTGAACTGGTGAAGCCTGAACACGTTATTCCCACACAGATAGAGATCGTGGATATTGCCGGGCTGGTCCGTGGTGCCAGCAAAGGCGAGGGCCTGGGCAATAAATTCCTGGCCAATATCCGCGAAGTGGATGCGATCATACAGGTGGTACGGTGCTTTGAAGATGAAAATATCCTGAGAGAAGAAGGTCCTGTCAATCCCGTCAATGACAAAGAGGTCATCGATACGGAACTGCAGTTGAAAGACCTGGAATCCGTGGAGAAAAAAATTCAGAAAACAGAAAGGCAGGTGAAGGCAGATCCTGCAATAAAAAAAGAACTGGATATTCTGCTGCGATGCCGGGAACAGCTCGAAAAAGGAAAAAGCATCCGGGAACTGGACCTGTCAAAAGAAGAAAACACGGCCATCGATGACTTGTTCCTGTTAACCGGCAAGCCGGTATTATATGTCGCTAACGTGGATGAGGCATCCATGCATACAGGCAATCAATACACAAAAGCGCTGGAAGAAGCGATAAAGAATGAGCGTGCCGAAATGATCATTATGAATAATTCCATCGAAGCACAGATTGCAGAAATGGAGAACCCGGCCGACAAAAAGATGTTCATGGAAGCTTATAACATTACCGAGCCTGCGCTGGACCGGCTGATCCATTCGGCTTATCATTTGCTGGACCTTTTTACTTTTTTTACGGCAGGTCCCCAGGAAGTGCGGGCATGGACCTTTCATGAAGGCTGGAAGGCCCCGCAGGCGGCGGGAGTGATCCATACTGACTTTGAAAAAGGCTTCATCAAAGCTGAAGTGATCAGTTATGATGATTTTATTTATTATGGCTCAGAAGCTGCCTCCCAGGAAGCAGGCAAGCTACGGATCGAAGGGAAAGACTATGTGGTGAAAGATGGAGATGTGATGCATTTCAGGTTTAATGTTTGACAGGGATTGGATACTGGATGCTGGATGCTGGATATTCGATTCCCCGATCAAGAATTTAACTGTTGAAATCCTGCATCTTGCCTTTAGAACAATGCTGTAATCCCTGCCCTGCCAAGGTGTATGGTGCGCGCCGTTCCTGCTTTTCTCCCGTCATACTGGAAATTCAGCTCCAGGTTATTCAGTAGCCTTTTTGAAAACCCCAGGGACCAGAGGTAATTCTTCCCGGGCAAAAGCCCATCCAGCATGATATAGCTCACCGTGGTATTAGCGGGGAATTTATAACTGATATTATTCAGGGTGAATTTCGCGGTGAGTGAACTGCTCTGCAGAATATTGTACTTGGTCTCGATATTGATAGAATTGGAAAGGGATGTTTCACCCCCATATAACGGAAGGTTTTTTTTGCGATCTAACCGGTAACTGCCGACCAGCCGGAAAGAAGTTCCCCTGATATAAGTTATGAAAGGTTCGACACTGTAGACGGACAACTGATAATTGCGGTTGGCAAATTGCGGAGTGTACAATGCATTGATCCCCCTCTTGCCATTCAGCGAAAGCAATACACTCCGGCCGATATTGCACCTCCATTTCATCGTCCAGTCGTTCAGTTTTCTGCTCTCATATCCATAGGTCAGCAGCGATTGGCCATTATTACGGAGATTGCTCAGGTCTATTCCCCATTTACTGCTGAAACGATTGAAGGAAACGGTATTGAGCAAAGTAGTGTTTAGCGTGATGAGACCCGTGTCGGTAACACCATATTTAAAAGGATTGAATTCAAAATTACCCTTCGCAATTGATTTTTTATTGATCTGCAGGGAAGTGACCAGGATCAGCCGGGAAAGAAATTTTTGCAGTCCTTTCAAACCGGGAGAGTTCAGGACAGACCGGGGGCTGATATTCAAACTATAATTAAAAGCGATATAATTGGCTTTGACGAATTCATTGGTGGGTGTGAAAATCCGGATGAACCGCGCCTGATCGGGAAAAGCGGCAAGTTCAAATTCATTCAGTTGCTGAACACCATCATTATTATAATCGATCCAGGCGTATTGGCCCGTGCCGGGTGGAACTTCGAGGTAGGCATAATCCCTTTTTTGCTCCTGTCCCGCACCGACCTCGTAGAGGAGGTTCCCATTCAGTAATCCCTTCCACTCATTCATTACATATTCCGCTCTCCCCAAAATGGTCTCGTCGCTTTTTTGTTTTGATAGGGTTGTATTGTACACTTTTAGTTTCCGGAACGTTGTATTCAGGAAAAACTGCCTGTGCGGATTGGCGATCAATTCGGTTTGCAGGTTCAAATTGAGACTCCTGTCGCCCCGGATAAGGTCCTTACTGATGGGATATTTATCCGAGCGTGTAAAAAAGGTAACCTGGTATTTATTCTTTTTAGTCTCATCCGAACGCAGGTAGGCGGAATAGATATCGAACGAAAAAGCCGTGGCCAGCAAACTGTCTGTGGTCTTATCCCGGGTATGGTTCCGTTCAAGGGAATAATTAAAACCCAGCCTCCAGTTATGCAGGCTTTTCAATTGCTTGCTGATATCAATGGTGGGCCGTATAAAATTGCCTTTGCTGCTGAAGGCGTTAAAATCAGTGAGGAGAAACTGGTCACTCAGTTGCCAGCCTTTCCAGTTGGCCAGGTGTTGGATGGAATGCTGCAGGCCATCATAATGATCACTGCGGTGGTAATGGGTGAATTGATAAGTAAACTGGTGATGATTTTTATCTTTTAACTGCGCGGAGGCCCGGATGATGTTTTCATCCACCGGTACCGGTACGATCTCCTGGGGCAACCCCCAATCTCTCGAAAACTCCACTTGGCGGAGTCTTTCCAATGGTTTGAACTTTTTTTGCACATATTCGTAATCCAGTCCAGTCGTCAGTTGTAATTTCCGGGCAGACGCAACCAATTTATCGTTGCTCAATTGCAGTTTGGCCGCCCATCCACGGTCGTCACCCTTATCCTTAGACGAAAAAGTATTGACGTCATTATTGCTGGTCGCCAGCTCTGCCTTGAGCTGGGTGGCGGCACTGACCTTATAAGACACTCCCAGGTTAAGAACCTTTTGTTTCCTGGGCGCCACCAGGAT
>CAYSIU010000222.1:0-5360 GCA_964431095.1 uncultured Chitinophaga sp.
GTGCCGATAGGGGCGGGGATCCTGGGGTTGTGGCTGAAAAGAAGGATTGGGGTTGAATATGTTCTGACAGAACATTGGGGAATTTACAACGATGTTGAGGTCAATAATTACAATAACAAATCTTCGAAATTCAAACGATGTACAAAAGTCATTTTTCGTCATGCTGCGCGTTTTATCAGTGTGAGCAGGTACCTTGCGGAAGGCGTGAACCGGTTGGTGATACAAAAAGATTTTACGATAATACCGAATGTAACAAACACTGATCTCTTCAATTATCGTGAATTTTCAAGCCCCGTTTTCCGGTTCATTCATGTATCCAACATGGTTCCCCTGAAGAACACAGAAGGGATATTGCGCGCCTTTGCATTATTCTATCAACAGAACAATAATACAGAACTGGTGATGGTGGGTGATACCGACCCATCCATCCGGGATTTTGCATCCGCACTTGGTTTGCCCGGAAAGGCTGTCAGTTTCCGGGGGGAAGTGCCGTATGAAGAGGTAGCAACAGAAATGCAGCGCTCCCATTGTTTTATCCTGTTCAGCCATATTGAGAATTCACCGTGTGTTATTGGTGAGGCCCTGTGTTGCGGTCTCGCGGTCATTGCCACAAGGGTGGGGGGTGTTCCGGAACTCGTGGATGAGAGCAATGCTATTTTGATCGAACCCGGAAATGAAGAAGCATTGGTCAATGCCATGACGCAGGTCATTGTTAATTACCCTAACTATGATCGTTCCAAAATCGCCAGGGAAGCAAGGGCGAGGTTTAACTATGATACAGTAGGCAGGAAGCTCGACAAAATTTATGAAGAAGTACTGACAGATAACCGGCGTCCGGTATCCAATATCCAGTAGCCAATAGCCAGCAGCCAACAGCCAGTCGCCAGCAGCCGGCAGCCAGCAGCCAGTAGCCAATAGCCAGCAGCCAGCAGCCAGCAGCCAGTATCCTATACCACCTAACCCTTCAGCTTATTCACCAGTTCGATATACGCTTTCATTGCTTCATCCCTGGGTTTTCCTTTTAGTCCGTTCCAGGCTTCATATTTGGCTTTGGCCACAAAGTCGAATGGATTGGCAGGTGGTTCGATATTCAGATCTCCCACGCTGCCTTGTTTGTACAGCGAATAGAGTTGCAACAAAACATCATTATCCGGTTTTTCAGGCAGATTTTTGCTATCCATTGCAGCCTGTTCAAATTGTACTTTTAAATCCATTTTTGAACCATTTTTTTGACCAGGTAAATTGATAATCGGGTCCCCTGGCTGATACAATCAAACAATTTCCCTCTTATTGCGTCCTTGCATTATCTATAAATATGGACTTTGCCTGGCTTTTATTGTTGATCGTGCTGTAAAATTCTTCCAGGTAATCCACCAATTCTTTTTTGCTCTTTGACTGCAAATACGGACAATCGTTAATAACACCCATGATCGCGCTTTTTTTGGACCGGAAAATATCAAACGTCATTTCCAGTTCCTCCATGGTTCTCGGGAAACCGCGGTACGCCCTTTCTTTAACGGTCTCTGTGCCCAATAATTCATTGGGAGTGGCATAGCTGGCATTGACGAAACCGGAATGGTCAAAATCATAAGGCACGGCGAAGGGGAGTGCTGCCGAATTGGTTTTATCAAAAATCAGCTTGATGTTATGGTTATTGGGAACCGACCAGTCACCGTTGCTGATCATGTATTCAAAGATTGCCACTTTTGTCATCAGCGCCCGGTTGGTGCTTTCCGAAGAATAATTCAGACTGGGTTTTTTTACGCAATTGTTTCTTTTCGCCAGGTATTTATCATCTTCAAGCAGGAAGGCAAATTGGGAGAAGGGTTTTATCTTATTGTGGGTATCGCGGTAATTGACTTTGACCAATCTGGCCCGGAAACTTTTTTCTTCAAGCAGGTTGTAGATCTTATAAATAAGATATTCTTTGATCACGAGTTGTTCATCATTGCCGGTGGTGCCGCAGCCGATCACCAGTTTTAATTTACCCAGTGATGAAAGCCTTGGAGCGCCGGCATTCCTGAAATTCACCATGATTGGGGGGATGGTGCAATAATCCCTTCTGAAGTGCCCGCGTGGAGCCACCGTGGCCGGTTCCTCTATTACCGTACTGTCGGGAAAACGCAGGCTTAGGGTGGCATCCTGGAACATGTTTTCTCCCTTTACTTTCTGCATCTTTGGAATATCCGTCGTGAGGGTCATATCAATCACTCCCTCCTCGCTGAAAAAACGGACACTATCAACAGGTTGTGCCGTTATAAATTTTGTATTGACCAAAAGGAAGAGGAAGAGAAGCCATTTGTACTTTTTCATATTAAAAAGATTGACAGGGTGAACAAGTGTAGAAAATTACAAAAGAAACAGCATACCGCATTTTCATTTCATGACTTCCGTTATCACATGGCCCACCGAGCCACTCGGCGCCTGGATCTTTAACAGCGCGGCGAGGGTCGGGGCAATATCTGTCATATAGGTTTCCTGGTTTGTTTTCCCCTGTTTAATGCCCCAGCCGTACCAGAGTAGCGGGATATGGGCATCGTAGGGGTTCCAGAGACCATGCGTGGTAGCTAAAGGGGCGATCGCGTCAATATAATCCGGCCGTAATATGACCTGGATATCTCCATTCCGTGGCGGGTAATATCCATTGTTCAGCATGGTCCTGATCGCTGCGGGGAGGGGAACTGTATTCAGATTTTTTATAGAAAACACCCGGGCGATACCCGGATCTTTCCCTGCTTCACGGACAATCCAGTTCACCAGCTCATTTTCATCCAGCCCGGCAGAGTCTATAGCCGGATGGTTGAGGTGAAACTGGTAATTATCATTCGCAACAATGACCTCATTGATCTTGTATTTTTCCTTTAAAGCTTTATTCATGTTATTCATGAGGGTGCTTGTAAATACCCTTCCTCCAGGCAATTTGTTTTCCTGCATGAATTCAGGTACCTGGGCCACACCATGATCCGCGGATAGAAAAACAACATATTGATCTTTTCCCACTTTGCTGTCCAGGAAATCGAGAAAATTTCCCAGTTCTTTATCCAGTCGTAACATGCCATCTTCTGCTTCGACGGAATTGGGACCGAATGCGTGACCAATATAGTCGGGTGATGAAAAACTGATGGCGAGAAAATCGGTGATATTATCAGCGCCCAATTGCTCTCCTGTGATAGCGGCTTTGGCAAATTCTGCCGTCAGTGCATTTCCCATCGGGGTAGTGGTGATTTTGGAATAATCTTTCCCGATAAAAGCTTTCATATCATAGGGGAACTTGCTGCCAAAAACCTTTGCTTCATAAGCCTTTTCATCAGCGGTGCTTTGCTGGTAGGTAGACGGGGGATAGAGAAGATTCCATCCCTGGTTATAGTATTTGTCGGCTAATTTCTGTTCATTGAAATCGATCACCCATTTCGGCAACTCGTTCATATAGTACGTAGAGGTGATCCAGTCACCATCCGTGGTATCGTACCAATAGGCGGCATTAGCACTATGACCGGCTGGTAAAATTCCGCCCCTGTCTTTAATGGCTATACCCACCACTTTGCTTTTAAAATTGGTAGCCAGGCGAAGTTCGTCGCAAATGGTTGTCACCAGCATATTCCGGGGGCTCATCATCCCAAGGTTCGAAGGACTGCCTACCGTATTCACTGTTTTATCCTCCACGCAGTACACGGGTCGCATCTGTGCCTTGTCCCACCAGATATTTCCGGTAATGCCACTGATCGCAGGGACCGATCCTGTATAAATACAACTATGACCACAGGCGGTGACAGTAGGTGTATAGGGGATAAGCGTATTCTCGCAGGCAAACCCCTGGTTCAGCATCCGTTTAAAACCCCCTTTCTCATCATAAAGGTCATAATAGCGGTAAAGATAATCCCAGCGCATCTGGTCGATCACGATACCAACTACCAGCCGGGGACGCTGCAGCGTTTGTTGCGATTGAATGGAAACCGAGAATAATAAAACCAGTGCTGTGGTAAATAGCCTTTGCATGAAAATATATATTTGAACAAATGTAAGGGTTTGAACTATTGAAAAAGCTGCCATTCCCGGACGAAATTCAGCATAAAAAGGATGCTTTAGTTAGGATGAGGTGGTTAATTAGTTAATCAGGACGTTCCGGAGTTTTTATTTCCCCAATCGACCCATTAACCATTAATGCACGGCTTTAATATATCCCCAGCCCTCCATTTGCTTAGATATAACTTCATAAATACCGTCAGGTACAATTCCTGTTCCGGTAACCAACTGACTGCTGTCAATGTTGTGTCGTTTCATTGCTATGCGGCAAACCTTGAAAGTGACATTTTCATTTTTCGCCAGTTGCTCAATATCATTGGCCACCACTGATTTACCTTTGGTTACCATATCGAGCGATTGCCCGAAGAACACCGTTTCGAGTTTTGCCTTAGGGCCTTCCTCTATAATTGCCGAGAGCCACCGAATAAGCATCCGGTGGTCAATGGTGTCTTTGCTGGTAATATCGAATACTACATTGTAAGGACGCGGCTGCGCTCTCAGAAATATGCACAGGATCACAAATGCTGATAATAGAATTATCCGTTTCATAAAAAATATTTTGGTAAAGGTAGAAACAAAATCAGCCGAAGAGAAACTCTACTGCAGAACAACCTTGCGCACAGAACGACTGTTTCCCGAACTGAGCTCAACAAAATAAACTCCTCTCTCCCATGCAGCGCAGTTGATGAGTTCTGCGGCTTCGATGTTTTGTTTTTCAAAAACTTTTCTTCCGCTCAGGTCGGTAATCGTTAAAGATTGCTGAACAAGCGAAGGACATACAACAAGGAAGTTATCCGAAGCCGGATTAGGGAAAACACGGAATTGTGTCTTATCTTCTTCAGTGTTCGAAATGCCTGTCGGCACCACAACAAACCGCACACTATCGCGGTAAATAATTTTGGTTACAAACTCAAAATTCTGAAACAAACCCAAAATGCCCGCTTGTGTGTTAATTTGAAGCAGCGGTTCCTTATGTCCTTTGCCAATCCACTTGTATTCGCGCTGTATGTCGTTGTTTATTTTAAAACCAAAGTGTTTTAAATATTAATTATTAAGTTTGATCCTGGCTATGGGTGATTGCGGGACGCTTGGATTGACACATGCGAGTCGGACGGTAGCCTTTATGGCTATAGTGGCGTACGAGTGCACATAAAAAGAAAAACATCCCTGACAATACTGGACAGCTTTTATGAAAGTTTAAGGTAATCCGGTGCAACTCGAGTAAAGCTAAACGCGTTGTCAAAATTGGTTCTAATGAGATTAAGTTCGTGTTAGATAAACGCTAACATAGCTACATCTATTGCCGGTAGTGATGATCGAACGGCCACGGGGGAATT
>CAYSIU010000223.1:0-5352 GCA_964431095.1 uncultured Chitinophaga sp.
ACTAGCAGTTTGCCGGGTGAAAAACCTGTGTTGGCAAAGTGGCAGACCCGTGGATCATGTCCCCGCCGCAAAGCCCAACGCATTCAATGTCCCGGGCCATGAAGGATGTGTGGCCTTATTGGCAAAAGTGCAGTACCAGGAGCTCCAGGCTGTCATTTCATGGGTGACGGACCGGGGGGAAGCTCCTCTATTCCTTTTACTCGACGGCATCACTGATATCCGGAATATCGGCGCTCTCGCGCGAACAGCCTACTGTATGGGTGTGCATGCGATCATCATTCCCGGTAAAGGGGTAGGTGCCTTGAATGAAGATGCGATCCTGACTTCTGCAGGAGCGCTGGAAAAAATTGCGATATGCCGTGTGGTAAGCCTGATGAAAGCGGTGGATGAACTGCATATGAATGGAATAAAAGTGTATGCAACTGAAACGACGGGGAAAAAAAATATCGGGGAAGTTGATTTCAATGGACCTTCTGCTATAGTGATGGGAAGCGAGGAAAAAGGAATCTTCCCCGCGTTGAAAAAGATCTGCGATGAGGGGATCAGGATACCGATGAAAGGTGATTTTGAAAGCCTGAATGTATCTGTGGCGGCAGGCATCATTCTTTACGAGGCGTTGAAACAAAGGTCTAATAGTCAGCCGCACAAATAATAACGCCTAATGCTGCAGCAAGTAGCTCTTTCATTGCATCGCTGTTATCTTTTGCGATCAGGATATTCATGTCCTTATAACCCTCGCAGGCGGCGATCGTTTTGTTATTTTCCTGAAGCTGGAACCCCCGGAATTGCTTCTTGTTCCAACGAGTTACCAAAATCGTATCTGTTCCGTTGGTCAGAAATTCCCTTCTTTTATAATTGGGTTCATTAAACTGCTCATAGTCCCAGGTGAGCTTGTTGATGCTACCGGCTATATAAGCCCTGCTGCAATAGACCGATTCAATGAAGTCACCTTTGTTGGCATCTCCCAGGTTGACCCTCACCAGTTCATTTTTTCCCGAGCCAGACACCTGGTGAACAATCTCGGCTCTTACCCAAACCGTGTCGTGGTCCTTATAAAGAAATTGTAAAAAAATTGTCCGTACCGATTTCGATTCCTGTATCCTTCCGAATATCCCGTTCATGTCTGTGGAAGATCTTTTTACTTCATCACTCCGCTTCACCTGCAATAACTGGAGGGGACCAAAAATGGTTTTGGGCGGTTTCTTTTTTTTGCTGCTGTATTCCAGGGGCCAGCTATCGCTGTTCGATGCAAAAATGCTGTCAGGTACCGCAACAGATTGGCCACGCAAAGTGATGCTGATAAAAAAAATTAAAAGAAATACCTGCCCCTGCTTCATACATAAATATACTGATTTTGCAGGCCTCCTTCTCCCGGAAATGAGGACGCGGTACCTAACTTTGCATCATGCAGCCATCTCCTGTTAAACTTATTGAATGTCCCCGTGACGCCATGCAGGGCTGGAAGAGTTTTATACCTACCCCAAAGAAGATTGAATACATCAATTCATTACTGAAGGTCGGGTTCGATTGTGTTGACTTTGGCAGCTTTGTTTCGCCAAAAGTTATCCCGCAAATGGCGGATACGAAGGAAGTAATTGAAAATCTGGAAGCAGGTCCCGATAGCGATCGGGACAGTCAGACAAAATTGCTGGCGATTATTGCGAATCTGAGAGGTGCGCAAGAAGCTGTTGTATATGAAAAGATCACTTACCTGGGTTTCCCTTTTTCGGTTTCCGAAACTTTCCAGCAACGAAACACCCATTCGTCCATGCACCAATCCCTCGGAAGGGTAGGGGAGATACAGGATCTTTGTTTGAAATCCGGTAAAAAACTTGTCATTTATATTTCGATGGGTTTTGGTAACCCCTATGGGGATCCCTACGATGAGGAGATCGTTTTTGAATGGGTGAACCGGCTCGTCGGAATGGACATTGGCATCATTTCACTCGCTGATACGGTGGGTCTTGCCAAGGCTGACCAGGTGTATGACATGACCAGTTATCTTGTGGAATCGTTGCCTGGCACCGAGATCGGGGTCCACCTGCATTCCAATTCACAAAACCGAAAAGAAAAGCTGGAAGCAGCGCTCAAAGCCGGCTGTCGCCGCTTTGACGGGGCATTAAAAGGCATCGGGGGGTGCCCGATGGCCAATGATGAACTTGTCGGGAATATGGATAGCGAGTGGATGATCGGCTTTTTTGAGAATCAAAACTTAATTAATAAACTGGATAAAACAGCCCTAACTGAAAGTCTCCGGCTGGCTACTGAGATCTTTCAGTAAAACCTGGATTGGTAATTTGTAATCGGAGATTCCCCATTTATGGACCTGATGATAGGCATAACGTTAAAAAAATTACCGGTACCGATCAGTTACCGGGACAAGATCCTGCTGATCGGTTCCTGTTTTACTGAACATATCGGGGATGCATTGGCGGAATTAAAGTTTTCGGTGATGCAAAACCCGAATGGCATCCTCTTTGGCCCGGACAGCGTTAGCAAAAGTCTTATCTCGTATATTGAAAACAAACAATACAGCAAAACTGAACTGTTTCAACTCAACGAACTATGGCATAGCTGGCAGCATCATTCAAGATTTTCCGATTTGGATGCCGATGCCGCCATTCAAAACATCAATGCCTCACAGCAGCGCGCTCATGAATTCTTAAAAAAAGCAAACTGGCTGATCATTACCCTGGGTTCGGCATTTATTTACAGGCTCACTACTATTGCAGAACTTGCTAAAACCTCTTTGCCAACCAGTGGAGGAAACAGAGACGGAGTTGCGAACTGTCACCGCGCTCCTGCCAACTGGTTCAATAAAGAAATGCTGGAGATTGATGCCATAATAACCTTACTTGAAGAATCCGTAAAACAATTAAGGCAATTTAACCCGGGGTTGAAATTCATATTTACGGTGAGCCCGGTGCGTCATATCCGGGATGGGGTGGTTGATAACAACCGCAGCAAGGCCCGGCTGATCGAGGCGGTACACCAGATCGTCAATCAGTTTGATTCAGTTTATTATTTCGCAGCCTATGAACTGGTCATCGATGTATTGAGGGACTATCGTTTCTATGATGCGGACCTGGTGCATCCCAATTACCCTGCAACAGAGTTCGTGCTGGAAAAATTTGCAGAAACCTGTATTGATGAAACTTCACAGCATCTAATGCAGGAAGTGAAACAAATCGTTACAGCAAGGAAACACAAAGCATTTCAGCCCGAAACAAAGGCCCACAGTGATTTTCTGGCCGCACACGCTGAAAAAACAAAGTTACTGCAGAAACAATATCCTTTTCTTGACATGCAGGAGGAGTTGGTTTATTTTTCCAACACCTGATTTATCCTGTAAGTTGTTTTTTGATAATAAGTTTCTCCCGGTCGTAAAATGGTATTGGGAAAGCCAGGAATATTAACCGCATTGGGATATTTGTGGGTTTCCAGGCAAAAGCCCCAAAAAGCGCCGTATAAAATACCATCTTTCCCTTTTACTTCCGGGATCCATTTTCCTGAATAAAAATGGACGATCGGTTCAGTTGAATAAATCTGTAAATGCATGCCGGATTGGCGGTTGCGGGCCTCTGCTACTAACACAGGGTCAGCATTGGCGGGATGATCGACAATAAAACTCTTATCATATTCATCAACTTTTTTTAATCCCTCCTGAATGCTATAAAACTCCCGAAAATCAAATGCTGTTCCTTCCACTGGTTTAAGCTCGCCCGTTACGACCAGGTGGGCATCCTGTTCCAGCATCTTCGAAGCATAGATCTTTATTTCGTGGTCTTCAATGGTCTTGCTGCCATTGTGCAGATTAAAATAACCATGATGCGTAAGGTTTATAGGGGTTGCTTTATCACAGGAGGCCTTGAAGCAGTAGCTTAATTCATTCTGATCGGTCAACTCAAAACGCACCGTGGTCTCCAGGTTACCGGGAAAACCTTCTTCGCCATCCCTGCTTTTATATTTTAATTCAAGATAAAGATGAGGGGCATGTCCAAAGGAGACCGGCTCCCATACTTTCCGGTCAAATCCCTCCCTACCACCATGCAGGTGCTCGTTGTTCCAATTTTTGCTGAGTGTGTACCGTGTTCCATCGAGGTCAAAAGAAGCGTTCTTAATTCGGTTGGCATATCGGCCTATCGCGCAGCCAAACCAGGGGTATTGCCGCAAGTAATCCTGTGACCAATAATCTTCCACTTTATCGAATCCCAGCATAATATCATTGTTGTTCCCGTCTGTTTTTTTTATTTTGAAAGCAGTGATGATAGCACCGTAGTTGGTGATGCCAACCTCTGTTCCGGCAGCATTGCGCAGTGTGAACAAATAAATATCTTCACCGGAAGAATGGGTAAGACAAAACCTTCGGACAATCTGATTCATTCCTAAAAATATCTAATTAAGACGATGAAAGAAGAATTGGTACAGGAATTCCGCGATCGTTTTCAAAAGGAGCCAGGCCAGCTCTTCTTTTGTCCCGGACGGGTCAACCTGATTGGTGAACATACCGATTATAACGGAGGACGTGTAATGCCCTGTGCCATCTCCTCCGGGACCTGGCTCGCCATTTCAAAGAACATTGATAAGCGTCTTCGCTTTCAATGCCTGGATTTTCCCGAAACGGCCGAATTGCAATTGCAATCCTCCTACTCAAAAGCCGGACAGGCCTGGTTCAATTACCCGTTGGGAGTGATTAATGAATTATTACAGGCCGGTCATGGTATTTCCGGTCTTGATATGCTTTTTGCGGGGAATCTTCCGGTAGGAGCGGGACTTTCCTCCTCTGCCTCCATCGAAGTCCTCACCGGTTTTGCAATTTGCCGGATGTTTGGAATGGATATCTCCAAAAAAGAGATCGCTGTACTTTGCAAAGAGGCCGAAAACAGGTTCGTGGGAGTCAATTGCGGCATTATGGACCAGTTTGCAGTGGCGATGGGGAAAAAAGACATGGCCATCCTGCTGGACTGTGACTCGCTCGACTTTGAATACATCCCCTTTGAAACCGGTCATTTTGTATTGGTCATTATCAATAGCAACAAACAGCGAACGCTGGCCGACTCGAAATACAATGAGCGGTTCACCGAATGCGGGGCGGCACTCAAGTTATTGAAACAAAAACTGGATGTGGAAAATTTATGCGATGTGGATATGGCTTCTTTTGCCCTGTACCGGTCACTGTTGAACAACCCGGTCCTGGAAAAAAGAGCCCTTCATGTGATCAGTGAAAACACAAGGGTCACCGACGCTGTGATCGCCCTGCAAACGAGGGACCTGGAGGTATTCGGAAAACTGATGTACGCTTCCCATCAATCCCTGAAAGAACTTTATGAAGTAACAGGAAAGGAGTTGGAT
>CAYSIU010000224.1:0-4381 GCA_964431095.1 uncultured Chitinophaga sp.
CTATTACTGGACGGCCGCAGTGAAGGGAGAAGAGAATGATGACAGGAAAGTGCTCAATTATGTGACCAAGGAAACCTTTAACAACGAACTCACGAAAGTAAAAGCACAGGGTGCGGGCTTTGAAGCCGCTGCCGAACAGAATTACCGGGTGGCATTTATGCTGGAGGATGCCCACTATCTTGCCGAAGCCTACCAGAATTATACCAAGGCTGCGGCCACTGATTCCAACAATGTATTATATCGATCCACTTTGATGTCGTTCAAAAAAGATTACGAGATCAAATAGGGCAACATCTAACGTGAATTGATAAAAGTCAGTCCCGCTATGGCGGGACTTTTTTATTTTTACCCGGTGAAAATATCTCTTTGGGCCATCGGTAAGGCGAATGAAACTTATATAAAGGAAGGCGTGGAGGAATTCACCGGCCGCATTTCCCGGTATTTCAAAACGAAATGGAATATCATCCCGGTCCCCAAAAATGCCGGCATGATGAGCGAGATGGACCTGAAAAAGAAAGAAGCCGAAATGGTGCTGGGCTGGCTGAATAAGGATGATTACCTCGTTGCACTGGATGAAAAAGGAAAACAGTTCAGCTCGGAGGAACTGGCGGATTTTCTTCAAACCCGGGCCAATGACAGTACCCGAAATATTGTTTTCCTGGTAGGTGGAGCTTATGGTCTTGATAAAACCGTCCTAACAAGAGCCGATCATATCTGGAGCCTTTCCCGTCTTACTTTCCCGCACCAACTGGTACGATTGATGCTTGCCGAACAATTGTATAGGGCTTGTACCATCTTGAAGAAAGAGAAATACCATCACAGGTAAGGACAGCTTTCAGATGGCAGTTGGCAGATGGCAGTTAGCAGTTGGCTCCCGATCACTATCGGGATGGCAGTTGGCAGCCAATAACCCCATTCCTTATTAGCTATTAGCTTGCAGCCTGAAGCCTGCAGCTTGAAGCCTGCCATTGGCTACTGGCCACAAGCAACCAGCCATTTAACTGCCCCAATCAGGTTAGTATAATAAATTTCTGATTTCAGCAATCCGTCCCGAAATTTACCGTGATAAGGTTTACTATGGAACTATCCATCACACTGATCATTATCGTGATCACATCATTGATATCTTTTACAGCTTTCAATAATGAACGGATGCTGGACCAGTTGATCTTTCACCCTCCTTCGGTGCGGCGGGGAGAGTGGTACCGCTTCCTGAGCTGTGGGCTGATCCATGCGGATATCGGTCACCTTGTTTTCAACATGATTTCCCTCTATCTTTTTGGCATCGGTTCTAAATCTAATACTCCTGACGGGGTCTATCATACCGGTTTGGAATACCAGTTCGGTTATATTTTCGGTGAAACAGGGAAGTACATTTATTTTGTCATGTATCTTCTTGCTCTTGTAGTTTCATTGATCCCCACTTATGCGCGTCACAGCCACGATTACCAATACCGGAGCCTGGGCGCCTCCGGGGCCGTATCGGCCGTGGTGTTTGCAAGTATCTTATTAAACCCAATGACGGGCATCGGGCTTTTTTTCATACCGCTGTACGTCGCCGGTTTTATTTTTGGGATTCTTTACCTAATTGTTTCTAATCTCCTGGAAAAAAGAGGGCAGGGTCATATCAATCATTCGGCGCATATCTTTGGCGCCTTGTTCGGAGTGGGCTTTACGATCATCGCCTGCCAGTTCTTTACGGATTACAATGTCATTAAACTATTTATTGATCAGATCAGAACCGCTAATCCCAAAGATTTCATTCACTTCGGCAATTAATGACCTGCCTGGGCTCAAGAACCGAGCGTGATCTGGAGCATGTTTTTGGTCCTGTTTGTTACCTTGAACCTTTCATCGATCCGGTGACCGACCACCCAGATGATACGACGGTCGCTTTCGATTACCCAGGCATTCTCTTTTTGGGTTTTGGATAATTTCAGGTCAATAAAAAAACGGGACAGCTTTTTCTTTTTTTTCATGCCCAGCGGGTAGAAATAATCACCCGTCTTCCATTTGCGCAACAGCAGGGGGAATTGGACTTCACCCAGGTCGAAGCAACCAATGCTGGAAGAATTGGGAATCGGGGATTGGGAATTGGGTAAGATATCGATCACCAATTTACTGGTTCCAAATTCCAGGCCCCTGGTCCCTTTTTCAATGATAATATTCTCCGCACCGGGAGATGCCGCAGGGCTGATAATAAACCAATGCCGGTGGCGGATGATGCGGTAGGTGCCGGAAGGGGATGTAATATATTTCCCCGAATCACTTGCGGCAAGTTTGATCAATTCATCCACCTGCTTTTCGAGGAACCCATAACCCGAAATAATTTCATAGATCAGTGCCCGGTTACGGTAACCCATTAATTGTTTAACGGGAAGATGGATCTCCTCCCCTTTTTGTTTGCAAAGTTCTTTTTTGATCTCCGTGACCGATAGCTGATAAAGTTTTTCGATTTCTTTAAAGCGGGAAATATTATCATGCAGGTTCTCTTTTACCTGGGGATAAACCTTTGTGATAGCCGGGATCAGTTCATTGCGAAAATAATTCCGGGTGTATTTGGAGGACTGGTTGGAAGAATCCTCCACAAATTCAAGATGATTTTCCTTTGCAAACGCCGTCAATTCTTCTTTTGAAAAGGGAAGCAGGGGTCGCCGGATATGGGCTGCAGAAGCCGGGATGCCGGTAAGGCCATGCAGACCGGTGCCACGGAAGAAATTCATTAATAGCGTTTCAATATTATCGTCGGCATGATGCGCGGTCAGGAGCCAGGTGGCGGGTGATGATTGGTGGCCAATAAACTCATCGAACCACCGATACCTCAACTCCCTTGCTGCTTCCTGGATGGATAGTTTATTATCGGCAGCATATTTCTCCGTTTCAAATTTCTTCAGCTTAACCTCCACCTTATATTTTTCTCCCAATCCTTTCACGAACCCCTCATCTCTTTCCCCCTCCTCCCCTCCCAGTTGAAAATTACAGTGAGCGATAAGAAAGTGATCCCCCGCCTGCCGGCATAACTCACATAATACAACATCAGCAACCCCGCCGCTGACGGCCAGCAGCAGCTTATCTTTTGGAGAGAAAAGATTATTTTGTTCAATATGTTCCCTGAATTTGTTTAACAGCGACATGTTATACGATTAATTCATCGTAAGCCGATCTTAGCTCACTGTAAGAATGGTTATCCCCCATCTTTCTTGCCTGTTCCATACCCCTTTCATACACCCCGATAGCCTGCTCCTTTTGATGATTTCTTTCCAGGAGCTTCGCCGGGTGATAATAGCTACCCACGTAAGCCGGCTCCCGGTTCAATATTTCTTCAAATAAAGCCCTCGCCTTTTCGTCATCCCCCAACTTAATGTATTCCAGTGCCAGTGCGTGCTGCAGGAAACTGTCCCGGGGACTGGACTGCAGGAAATCTTTCAGCTTTTCGATTCGATCCATGAATAAATAAAAATTTTCCCTGATCTGTCTGAATTAGCTTTGCAGCGCTTATCTTTGCGTTAGTTGCATAAACAACTACCTCTCTCCTGCCCCGGTTGGAAAAGGACGAATTATCTTACCCTTAATTTATAATAAGCAGATAATTTATAATAAGCAGAATCAAAACAAAGTAAATGAAGATCCTGGTTTGTATCAGTAAAACGCCCGACACCACGGCAAAAATAGCTTTCACCGATAACAACACGAAATTCGATACCAGTGGCGTGCAGTGGATCATTAATCCCTACGATGAATGGTATTCATTGGTCCGGGCCATTGAATTAAAGGAAGCCGATCCATCTATTATTATTCACCTGGTAACGGTGGGCGGCGCCGATACGGAGCCCATCCTACGGAAAGCCCTGGCCCTCGGTGGCGACGAAGCCATCCGGGTAAACGCAGAGAGCCGGGACAGCTTTTTTATCGCTTCGCAGATCGCTGATGTAGCGAAAAAAGGTGGATACGACCTGGTTTTTACCGGCAAAGAGACCATTGACTATAACGGTTCCTCCATTGGTGGCATGGTAGCAGAGTTGCTGGACCTCCCCTATGTGGCCCTGGCAACAAAATTTGAGCGCGACGGCACCAAAGCTACTGTTACGAGGGAAATTGAAGGCGGTGAAGAAGTCTGTGAAGCGGAGCTGCCACTCGTGGTAAGTTGCCAGAAAGGAATGGCTGAACAGCGGATACCTAATATGCGGGGCATTATGGCGGCAAGAACCAAACCCCTGAAAGTGACTGAACCCGTAGAAGCGGCGTCATTGATCGATATAACCAATTTTGATTTGCCTCCTGCAAAAGCGGGGGTAAAGTTGGTTTCGGAGGAGCATCCTGAAGAACTGGTAAGACTGCTTCATGAGGAAGCAAAAGCGATTTAGATAGGCCTCAGGCTACT
>CAYSIU010000224.1:4391-5272 GCA_964431095.1 uncultured Chitinophaga sp.
TCGCGCCGTCATCGATCTCGGCGGCTGAGTCAAGGTTTACCAATAAAAAAAGGGATTAATTTATATGTCAGTATTAATTTTTATCGACTCGGCTGAAGGCCATGTAAAAAAAGCATCGCTGGAAGTGTTGACCTATGGGGCGAAAGTAGCCGAGCAATTAGGTGTTGCAGCGGAGGGCGTTATATTGGGTACTGTGACAGAAGACCTTGCTGCATTGGGGAAATACGGGGTAAAGAAGATCCATCATGTGGCAAATGCAGCACTTGATCACCTCGATGCGCAGGTTTATACGAGGGTCATTGCTCAAGTGGCCGAAGCAACCGGAGCTACCGTGATCATTTTTTCAAACAATGTGGACGGGAAGGCCATCGCCCCGCGTTTGTCTGTTAGGTTGAAAGCCGGCCTTGTATCCGGTGCGATAGGATTGCCGGATACTTCGAATGGTGGGTTTACTGTTAAGAAAAACGTTTTTTCAGGAAAAGCCTTTGCCAATATTTCGGTAAAAACAAATATCAAGATCATTGCATTAAATCCCAATGCATATAAAACTGAGACCCGTGAAGGAACCGCTGAAGTTGTCAGTTTCAATGCAACCGTGGATCCGGGAAAAGTAAAAGTGACCAAAGTAACAAAGGCAAGTGGTGAAGTTCCCCTGACGGAAGCGGAGATCGTAGTTAGTGCAGGCCGTGGGTTGAAAGGCCCCGAGAACTGGGGCATGGTGGAAGACCTGGCAAAAGCATTGCACGCCGCGCTGGCATGCAGCAGGCCGGTTGCAGATGCCCACTGGCGCCCCCATAACGAAAATGTGGGGCAAACCGGAATTGCCATTGCGCCAAACCTCTATCACGCGATTGGTAATTCAAGAACTACCCAGAACCTGG
>CAYSIU010000225.1:0-5241 GCA_964431095.1 uncultured Chitinophaga sp.
AGATTCCGGATGTTTGCTGTAATTTAATACAAAAAAGCAAATCTTATGAGACGTTTGTTTATTTATACCCTGCTGTTGTTTTCTCTGATGCTGAGCTTTTTTGTCGCTTGGAAAAGCAACCATAAGAAAAATGAAACAAAAAAAGCACAACTAAAGGAAGTGACCGTTACCTACCAGGTCGACAGTCTTTCCATGAAAAGTTACGTAGTGTATGATAGCAGTATATCAGGCAAGCGTCCTGCAGTATTGGTGGTGCATGAATGGTGGGGGCTGAACGATTATGCCAAACGCCGGGCCCGGCAACTGGCAGAAATGGGATATATCGCAATGGCCGTGGATATGTATGGCAACGGGCGGATGGGCACTGATCCCCAGGTTGCTTCCGGCCTCGCCATGCCCTTTTACCAAAATCCTTCCATGGCCAAAAAACATTTTGATGCAGCATTGGAAAAACTCAAATCATTTCCGCAGGTGGATGAAAGCAGGATTGCCGGTATCGGGTATTGTTTCGGCGGAGGTGTATTGCTTAATCTGGCCCGCATGGGCGAACCCCTGAATGCGGTTGTAAGTTTTCATGGAAGCCTGGTGGGAACCCCTGCCGATAAAAACCTGCTGAAAGCAGAAATACTGGTTTGCCATGGAGCTGATGATCAATTCGTACAGCCGGCCGAAGTGGCAAAGTTCAAAAGGCAAAGGGATTCCACCGGTGCTAAATATAAATTCATTTCCTACCCGGGAGCCACACACGCTTTTACCAACCCGGATGCAACAGACCTGGGAAAAAAATTCAAACTTCCGATTGCCTATAATGCGGCCGCCGATTCGGCCTCGTGGGAAGAAATGAAGGGCTTTTTTAATAGAATATTCAAATAAAATATAGTCTCCCGGTTGGACAACCCGTAACAGTTCCCTGGCGGATGGGCGCTGCACCGGTTTTTTTTATTTCAAATAAGAAATATAAGAAGCTGGGAAACAAAACCGTTGCAGAAAATACGGTGAAAAAGAATCGAAAATTTACTTAGTAAAATTATGATTTGTGAAATCTAGTTTCTATTTTGTTTCCCCTTTGGACATTAAAACGGATTCCTTTGAAAAAAACTGTTCTATCCCTCCTTATTGGAAGCATATATATTTCCTCCTGCGAAAAAGAAAATTTCGCTCCCACTACAGCAGTAGCTGCCCAGGCAGCAAGACCCTGTGAATTTCAGACCGCTAATCCCGCAGGTCGTTCGTATGACAAAGATTCAGTGGTGCGTTACGACTGTTCAGAAAGTCATTGTGGCATCATGCCATTGAGCGTCACAAACTACTGGGTATACCTGGATTCTGTATATGCCGACGGGATATTTGTACGGGCGCAATACGATACATTGCGCTTTACCAATAGCTGGAAATCGCTTAGCGACGGGCTGGTGTGGTGGGAAGGCAATATATCCGTGGGGCTACCCGACAGGCTGTATGCCAATGATTCTTCTCTTTTCAAACTGGAAAACCGGATGTTTAACTCCGAGGTCGTGGATGCAAAAAAAGAGTTTGGCCTTTTCCCGGGTGATTCGATCCGCTACCTGACCAGTTTTGAGGATGCAGCTGCCATTGGCCGGTTACTAAAAATCTCTACATCACTGATCACGCCTGCCGGCATTTTTGACGGTTGTATCTATTTTGAAAAGAATGCCCGCAATTACCGCAGGGACCAGCTTTATTTCAAGCCCGGTGTAGGGGTGCTGAAATATATACAGGAAAAAGCCCCGATGGGTACCCGTGAGATCAAGCTGCAACAGATATCCACCCTGGTAAGATATTCTATCGGGTAAAGCCGGTACAGCCATTTACTACCTTTGGTTCATGCTTCATGCAAAGCAGGTCAGATCTGTTTTAAACAAACATAAGAAAAGAGACAGCTGGTTCCTTGACGAATATTCTGTGAATCCCTATGAAGGGTGCAGTTGCAATTGTCTCTACTGCTATATCCGCGGCAGCCGCTATGGCACGAATATGGAAGAAGGCCTGGCCGTGAAGATGAATGCCCCGGAACTACTCGAAAAACAATTAGCCGCCAGGGCCCGGAAAAATCAATATGGTATAGTGGCCGTTGGATCTGCCACGGATGCCTATATCCATCATGAAGAGCAGCATCAACTGACCAGGAAGATGCTGGAATTACTCCTGCAGTACCGTTTTCCTGTTTTTATCAGCACCAAATGCCTGCTTATTACAAGAGATATCGACTTGCTGAAAGAAATTGATAAGATGGCAATACTTCCTCCGGACCTGCAGAAAAGTTTGCAAAGAGGACTTATTGTCTCTGTTTCCATCTCCACCCTGGATGATAAAATCAGCCATATGCTGGAGCCGGGCGCTGCAGCGCCCCTGCGGCGTTTACAATTACTGCAACAATTAAAAAAAGAAGGGTTCCTGGCAGGGGTGAACGCGATCCCGTTGCTGCCCTATATTTCCGATACAGAAGAGGAAATGGAAAAGATCATTGCGGCGGCTAAACTCCATGAAGCGGATTATATCCTCACAGGCGGTCTCACTTTGTTTGGAGACGACCCGGCCGACAGTAAAACACTTTTTTATAAATTCCTGGAACGCTATGATGGCAGCCTGCTTTCAAAATACCGGGATTTGTTCGCTGGCAATTCATATACTTCTTTTGCCTACCAGCAACAGTTGAAGGAAAAAGCGGGCCGGCTTTGCAGGAAATACCAGATCAGGAACAGCATCCTTGCATGATATGTCACAACCACTTACCCAAATTCAGCGTCTCCTGGCAGCCAAAGGCAGCAAGCAGAACGCCGGTTTTTTTGAAAAAATGGTGCCCGGCTCACCAAAAGTATATGGGGTGAAAACCCCTGACCTGAATGCCATCGTGGTGCAATACAGGAATTATTCCTTCCCGCTTGCGGAAGAGTTATGGGCTTCCGGTACACTCGAAGAAAAAATCATTGCGATCAAGATCATGGAAAAAAAGGGGAAAGAAGATCCTGCCCGCCTGCTGAAGCTATTCAAAAAATTTTCGAAACACATTGACAATTGGGCCGTCTGTGATGGCCTGGGTATGCAGTTCCTCCGGGGGATTGTAAAAACACATTCCCGGGAGATCTTTGCATTGGCCTGCGAATACAACCGGTCAAAGGATCCCTGGAAAAGACGTCTCTCGCTTGTTATGCTGGAATGGTACACCCGGCTGAAAGAACATCATGCCGTTATAAAACAGCTGGCGAAACAATTGGAGAACGATGATTCCTATTATGTAAAGAAAGCCGTTGCCTGGATCAAAAGGAATTTTGAGAAAGGGAAATAAAGAAGAAGCCCCGATCCAATGCCGGGGCTCGCTTTCGTACTATATATTGATTAGGGTAGTGTGATCAACCGGTGGTTATTTCCATTGTTCCAGGTAAGCAGGGCCAGGTTATCACAATCGCCGTTATTGGGTGCTCCGTAATCCAGGAACAATACTCTGTCATTGATCTTTATCTTCAGCACGCCATCACTGATCCAGGGGCAAACCACTTTTTTGATCAGCGGGGTTTCGGTATTGAGGTTAACGGTCACTCCATTATTGAACCGGGTACTTGAACGTCCCTCGATCCTGTACACATCATCTCTTACGATCGGTGTACCACCGCCTTCGATCTGGACAACATATTTGAAACTTTCGTACGAGTATCCTCTTCCACTGGGGAAAGTTACCCTGCCATCCAGCACCTGTACAGTGAATTTGATATTCCCGCCTTCACTCAGGTTGCTGATGATCTTGGTGCCTTCGATATGAGCCCTGTTGAGGTAAAAATTACGGAAAGTAATGGTCAGCACCGACCCGCTTCTGCGGATGGGACCGGTCAGGTAGAGGATGATGGCTCCTTTACGGAATTTTCCATCGGCACAGACGCAACCATCGCCAAAATCGATCGTGATCGTCTTGGGATAGGTACTGTCATTCGGCACAATGGTGATCGTGGCACAGGGGCCCAAACGTAAACGAAGTTCTTCGAAGGTTGGAAAATAACGGTTGGCTCCCTCTGAACGACCGGCTGTACTGGCATTGCTTTCTTCGGTGGCAGCGGTCATACTTACATCTTCTGCGTCATCAAAGCTCGCTTCGGTCTGCGTGCTTTCATCCGAATAAGTGGTTGCCTGTTCTTCGGTGACAGCGGCGGAAGTGCTGGAAGTTGAACTGGTCTCTTTCTGGCAGGAGAAAAGAAATAGAACGGATAATATTGCAAAGCTGGCAATCGTGATCCGGCTAAGTGAAATAGTTTTCATGGCTATACATTTAGGGTTTCTGAATTATTAACGGAAATTTTGATACAGACAGGGCTCGAAAGTTTAAAGGCGGGCAAAATATTTTATTTTTCGGATCGGTGAGAACAATCCTTCAATACATTAAGGGATATTTCCTGCAGGTGGATAAGCGGGTACTGTTCGCAGTGAGCGCTTTTGCCGGTTTGTTAATATTCAGCAATTATTATTTCGGTTTAGAGGGGTGGATCACAAAAAAATCATTCTCCATTAAACTTATCGCCTGGTACGGAGTCTTTGCGACCGCTTTTAGCCTGCCTTACCTGATTTACCGGGCGGTAATGCAAAAAACGTACAGCGGTGAAAGGGGTTTCCTAACCCTTCTGTTCCTTGCTCCCGCCATTTTTTCTTTAAAGGTTACGCTGGATCTTCCGGTCCATTTTTCTGATGACAAGGGCTGGAATAATTATTGGGACCATATTTTATACTGGCCTTCGCTCGTACTCATTACTGCGGGGATTTTATTCATCGTATGGAAAATTTCCGGTTCCCCGGCCTCTTTTTATGGCATAAAAACAAAGGGTATGAACTGGCGGCCCTACCTGCTGATGTTGCTGATCATGCTGCCGTTGGTAGCGGCCGCTTCTACCCAGGCTGATTTTCTCGCTGTGTATCCTAAGCTGCAATCCATTAAAGGTTTTTACAATGATCAGGAGATCACGTGGTGGCATAAGCTTTTATTTGAATTGTCCTATGGCAGTGATTTCATCACTATTGAACTTTTCTTCCGGGGTTTTTTGGTGCTGGCCTTTATCCGTTGGGCTGGTAAAGATGCCATATTACCCATGGCCTGTTTTTACTGTACGATCCATTTTGGTAAGCCATTGGGTGAATGTATCAGTTCTTATTTCGGGGGCATGATATTGGGCATCGTTGTATATCATACCCGTTCGATCTTCGGTGGCCTGATCGTTCATTTAGGTATTGCGTGGATGA
>CAYSIU010000226.1:0-5236 GCA_964431095.1 uncultured Chitinophaga sp.
AACGCCGGGGTAATCATTGACTTTGACGGGAAACCGCTACCAGTGGGGCTGCCCGACCTGGGATGCTTTGAAAAACAGTAGTCTTTACCTTTTAAATAATTATGACAAATGAAAGCGCCAGGTTAGCTTAACTTTGTTACCCCTAATTAAAACATTATTGGACATGAAAACATTATTGCTCTCCCTGTTTTTATCTGCCACGCTGACCGGCGGCTCCATCTACGATTTCAAAGTACCGGGACTGGATGGAACAGATATCGATTTTTCCCAATTCAAAGGAAAAAAGATCATGGTCGTAAACACAGCTTCCCAATGTGGGAACACGCCTCAATACAAAGACCTGGAAGCCTTATACGAAAAATACAAGGACAAGCTGGTGATCGTAGGCTTTCCTGCCAACAATTTCGGAGCACAGGAGCCCGGCACCAATAGCGAGATCAAGGAATTTTGTACCAAGAATTACAGTGTGACTTTTCCCATGGCCGAAAAAGTTTCGGTGAAAGGCGATGATATTCATCCCTTGTTCAAATGGCTGGTAGATCAATCAAAGGAACTGGCCAAAACCGTACCGGTAGACAATTCAAAAGATCTTGTCTGGAGAAAATTCCTCCAGGATCCCATTATCTGGAATTTCACCAAGTTCCTGCTGGATGAAAAAGGGAATTTGATCGCTGTGTTCCACAATAAAGTGAACCCGATGAGTGCGGAGGTATTAAAGTACCTGAATTAAGATAAAATCTCTTTGTGGAAAGCGGTCCTGGTGGATACAGGACCGCTTTATTATTTCAGGAAAACTTATTTTCGCCCGTATGCAGTTCTCCGATGTCATAGGTCAGCAGGAAATAAAAAAGAAACTGGTGGAGCTGGTTCGATCTAACCGGCTAAGCCATGCGTTGCTTTTTATAGGGAAGGAAGGCAATGGCGCATTACCGCTTGCCATTGCTTTTGCACAGTACTTGGTTTGTGAAAAAGTGAACAGTCAACAGTCGACAATCGGTAGCCAAATGCCGGGGCCTTCGCTTTTTGAAGATGAACCAAAACCTGTCGGCCAGCATCCTGCACCCGGCATCCCACAAGATTGCTGCGGTATATGCCCCGCCTGCCGGAAAGCCAGCCAACTGGTACATCCCGATATTCATTTTTCCTACCCCACCGTAACAAAGAAACCGGGAGAGAAGCCGGTTGCCACTGATTTTATTATTGAATGGAGGGAGTTTGTAACGCAGAATCCCTATGGCAACCTGTTCGACTGGATCGAGCAGATCAAAGAAAAAGAAAACAACCAGGGAAAAATTACAGCAAGGGAATGTGATGATATTATTCGTAAACTAAGCCTGAAGAGTTTTGAAAGCGGGTACAAAACCCTGATCATGTGGATGCCGGAAGAGTTGGAGAAGGAAGGCAATAAGTTGCTGAAAATAATTGAAGAGCCCCCACCGGATACTTTATTTATCCTGGTGACCGAAAATGAAGAGCTGGTTTTGCCAACGATTGTGAGCCGCTGCCAGCTAATAAAGATCCCGTCGCTGGAAAACGCGGAAATCGAAGAAGCTCTTATCGCCCAACATAAAACAGAACCTGCACTTGCCGGGCAAATAGCCGGTATCAGCGATGGCAATTACCGCGAAGCTCTGCAATTATTGCAGAATGCGGAGGGAGACTGGCAGACCCTGCTCAGGGACTGGCTAAATGCCATACTCAAAACAGGGCTGGTGGCCCAGGCCAAATGGGTGGAAGAAATAAGTCGTTTAGGCAGAGAAAAACAAAAACAGTTTCTCCGTTACTTCAATCACCTGTTGCAACAAGCGGTACATTTAAGGATGGGTGCAAATGCTGAGACCGGTGTGGTCAGACCCGGTTCGGAAAGAGATTTCGCAGAGCGGCTGAACAAAATCGCCGGAATTGAACAACAGCAGGCCATCATAGAAGAATTGGACAGGGCCAGCTATTACATAGAACGAAATGCGAACGGGAAAATTCTCTTTCATGCCCTTACGATCAAGCTTTATCACATCATTCAGGATAAAATTGTATTTTTGGCCCAATGAGGCAAAGGGACTTGGTCCTGCTATGACAATGTGCGCGTCGAAAGTGAGGTGAGCCGCCGTCTGTTTAATTATTTATTGTGTCAATAACTACTTCTACATATACCATTGCTGTTCAATTGCATTTTGTCTTACGGAACAGCGAAGCGGACGCATACCGGTAGTACGGGATGCGATGCAAAGGAAGTCCAGCACTGATACAACGGCAGGTTCAAAATCCCTCGTATAGCCTCATGATTAATTAATTGTATGAGTTGTACGGGTTGCAGTACGGCCAACGGCGGTAAACCAAATGGCTGCAGGAGCAACGGCGGATGCAGTTCCGGCGGGTGTAACCGAATGAACGCTTATGACTGGTTGCGCAACCTGCCGGTCGCGGGGGCGGATACCGCCTGCAAAGTGATTGAAGTGAGTTTCAACAAGGGTACCCGAAAAGATTTTTTCAGGAATCACGCCCTGCAACCTTTTGAAAAGGGGGACCTGATTTCCGTGGAAGGTATCAGTGGTTTTGATGTGGGTGAAGTATCATTAACCGGCGAGATCGTTCGCCTGCAACTAAAGAAACGTGGTCAAAAGGAGGACAACCCTGAAATGAAAAAAGTGTTGCGCCGGGCCAGTGATCGTGATATGGACATCTGGAAACAGAATAAGGCCCGCGAACCCCAGGCGGTGATCCGTAGCCGCGCCATTGCAAGACAGTTAAACCTGGATATGAAAATAAGCCAGGTAGAGATGCAGGCAGATGGCAGAAAAGCAACCTTCTATTATATTGCTGACGGGCGTGTTGATTTTCGTGAACTGATCAAAGTGTATGCTTCCGAGTGCCGGCTGAAAGTAGAATTGCGCCAGGTGGGATCCCGGCAGGGAGCGGGGAAATTAGGTGGTAGAGGTAGTTGTGGCAGGTGAACTTTATGCAGGACATGGCATACTGTTTTTAGATCGGTGGTATGAGCGGCGGCCCGTTATCAAAATCTTTCGATCAACCAGGCCAAACTGAGTGGCCAATGCGGGAGGTTGAAATGTTGCCTGAATTACGAACTGGATACTTATCTCGACGCCTTACAGCATTTCCCTGATAACTGCGACATTTTACAAGTGGCAAAGGGACAGGCTTCCCTGGTCAAAAAAGATATTTTCAAAAACCTGATGTGGTACAGCCTGGCCGACAGCAACAAGCAATACCCGCTGACCATTGACCGGGTCAAAAAAATAAAATCACTGAACCAGCAAGGCAGCACTCCGGATGAATTAGGACAAGTGGAAGTGACTTCGGACAAGCCAAAAGAAGCAGCTCCTGAATTTGTAGAATTGGTGGGACAGATCAGTCTTCGTAGCCTCGAGAGAACAGATAAAAAACGCCAGCAACAGCATAAAAGACACAAGGCGCAAGGTTCAAGGCACAAGGGGCAAAGGGGGCAGCAACAAAAAGGACAGCAGCAGAATAATCCTAACCGGAATCAGGGAAACCAGTCTGGTTCGCAGCGGCCTAACCCGCCTGATAAGAAAGGAAATAATCCGAATCCAAAAAGAGATAAATGAATTTCTAAATCCCCAGTGCCCGGTAGATCGCATCCTGTATCTTCCCGCGGATCAGCATCTGAGATATCTTATTGTTATCCCTTGTTGGGTACACCCGGTTGGAGAGAAAAACATATACCAGTTTATATTTCGGATCCACCCACACACAGGTACCTGTAAACCCTGTATGACCAAAGGTTTCCGGTGAAACCAGCGATGCAGGATAAGGATCCTTGCGAATGGTATTGTCCTTTTCGGGTTTATCAAAGCCGTAGCCCCTTCTGCTCACTTTGCTGTGATAGGCAGTAAAAAATTTGATCGTTTCAGATTTTAAATACCGGTTTCCATTGAATTCCCCTCCATTCAGCAGCATCTGGTATAACATCGCCAGATCATAAGCATCGGAAAATAACCCGGCGTGACCGGCCACCCCGCCAAACATTGAAGAACCTTCATCGTGCACATCCCCCTGCATGGTCTGGCGACGAAAATGTTTTTCTGTTTCGGTAGGCACCATTCGATCCACCGGGAATCGTTCCCGGGGTTTGAAGCCGGTCGTCGCCATTCCCATCGGCTGGTAAAAAGTTTTTTGAACATATTCATCCAATGTCATCCCGGTCAACTGTTCCACCACTTTGCCCAGGAAAATGAAATCATTATCGCTGTATACATATTTGTTGGAGGGACCCAACGGGCTTTTCAATATCCGGTGCAGCATGGTATCCTGCCAGTCATTGCGCAGGTAAATGTTTTCGGCTACCCTAACCGTGAAACCAGGTTTCGGTTGATCGGAATAAATAGCGGGGTTGGGCGCCCCGGTCTTTTCATCGATTGTTTCTTTGTAAAAAGCAATAAAGGGAACCAGGCCTGCCTGGTGCAGCAGGATATCTTCTATCCGCAGACCCGCTTTATCAGAACCCTTCACCCAGGGGAGGTAATCGCCTAGCTTTTTATCCAATTCAATCTTTCCTTCTTCAAAGAGTTTCATAATGGAAACGGTGGTAGCGGAGACCTTTGTCACGGAAGCGAGGTCAAAAATGCTTTCCACATTCATGGCAGGAGAAGCCTCGTACTTATAGTTGCCAAACGCTTTGTGGTAGATGATCTCCCCTTCATGCACCGCCAGCACCACGCAACCCGGGAAGACTTTCCGCATAACCGCATCTTCGGCGATGGAATCCACTTCGTTTAATTTCGACAATACAGGACGGGAAGGGGTTTTTTCTTCTTTTACGATCCCCTCCCCGAATTTATATCTGCACACGCTGACCGGCAGCCTCCCGATTGCATTCAATTTCCCTTCCAGGATATCCGCGGCGGCCTGTTGAGTAATGGGATCATCCTGGTGGCAGGCCAGCAGGGTCCATGCATCGCAGAAATTTTTTGTAGCCAGTACATTGCCAAAAGTGAGCGTGATCGTTTTGATAAAATTCAAATTATTATAAAGACCGATCGCGGCGGGGCTCAGACCGAAATTATCCGCCGGGCGCAGGGAATAATTATGCACGCCGATGACGATGGCATCATACTTTCCGTCTTTGGGAACAGATTGGAGAATGGAATCCACTTTAGCCTGCCCGTCTTTATAGGACAAAAGAAAAACATCTGCATGAAGGTCATCCCGCATTCTTTTTCCAAATGCATTCAGCTCTGTACAACCTATACCCACATAA